>NZ_ASWH01000001.1:2207500-2507500 GCF_000407545.1 Enterococcus gilvus ATCC BAA-350
CATTGATCGCTTCCTTTAAGGTATCCCAAGAAACCTGTTGGAAATTTAAATACGTTTCTGAAAAACTTTTATCCACGATGCAGCACCTCCACTCCAACTTGCTGACTTTCAATAAAGGCGATAGCTTCTGTGATACTGTCTGCGTCACCCGCAAATTGAACCGTCAGTGTTCCAAAAGAACTTCCTGTTGCACGTTCGATATTTCCATAAACTATACTGATGTTAATTGGAAATTTACGAATGGCTTGAGACACCACAGGCTCATTGGCATTGTTTTCTAAGAAATGCAATGTTGCCAAAGTACCCGTTGGATTTTCCTTGATAAATTCTTTTAATAACTCCGATGGATCTGCTTTTGGCTCAAGATCCTGCTGAACGAAAATTTTCGTTACGTCCTGTTGCGGGTGGCGGAAAACTTCGCGAACCGAGCCTTCCTCTACGATTTTTCCTAATTCCATCACCGCTACTTTGTTGCAGATTTTACGGATCACGTTCATTTCATGCGTGATCAACACGATCGTCAGCCCTAGTTTCTTATTGATATTGGCTAATAGCTCTAGAACCTCTTCTGTCGTCTGAGGGTCTAGTGCGCTGGTTGCTTCGTCACAAAGCAGGATATCTGGATCATTTGCTAAGGCTCTGGCGATACCGACCCGCTGCTTTTGTCCGCCGGATAATTGAGAGGGATACGCATCTCCTCTGCCGTCGAGTCCGACCAGGCTAAGTAACTCTTCCGCCTTTTTACGACGCTGCTCTTTTGAAACACCCGCCAATTCTAGCGGCAATTGGATATTTTCGATCACTGTCCGCGACCACAATAAATTGAAATGCTGAAAGATCATTCCAACCTTTTTCCGAAAGGTTCGTAATGCTGAACCCTGCAATGCTGCGACATCCTCACCATTGACTAAAACTTGTCCCGCCGTTGGTGCTTCCAATCCATTTAATAATCGAACCAATGTGCTCTTTCCAGCACCTGAATAACCGACAATACCATAGACATCCTTTTCTTCGATCGCTAAATTGATCCCATCGACTGCGTGGATCGGTCCTTTTTTACCGGCAAAACTTTTTCCTACTTGATTTAACTCAATCAACGCCATGATTCTTACTTCCTTTCTCGATAACTGATTAGCTTACAGCTAGTTCAGATATGTAACTATTTTTCATTTCGCTTGTCATTGGACTAATCTGCGTCAATTTTGATGAAGCAGTTTGACAGCTACCTCGTTGTAATGAATTCATTTTTCCAAATGCGGGAAAAATAATTCTATTCTCGTTACGCATATCATCCAACTAAAGCACGCTTATCCTTATAAAGCTTCAAGATTTCATTTTGTTAGTCCAATTTTGAGTTACTGCGAAAAGTTGGACTGACAGCTATCTCGGATGAATAGTAATCATTTTTCGAAAACCACGAAAAATGAATCTGATTCTCGCTACGCATACGATTCCACTAAAGCGCTCGACACTTTTGATCGCCTCAATTTTTTATAACGTTGAGGCTAACAATGTAGACTGCGAAAAGTGGAACTCGCAGCTAACTCATAGTAGCGGTAGCTTTTTCAAAGTTCGAAAAAGCCTTATTTTCGTACGCATATCTTTCTGCTAAACAGCTTGCTCATAATGTCGTTAATAAAATTTTTTTCACGTCATACTGAGCAAACTGCGAAAAGCAGAACAGACAAAAAAGCTTCCGCCCTAAAAATGTACAAATGTACACTTAGGACGAAAGCTTTGACTTCCGTGTTACCACCTAATATTTGTTCTGACCTTACGATCACAACCTCTACCAGTACTTGCTATACGCGTATACTGAGGTGCTGTAACGGGCACTCCCGTGATAGACTTGGCACACGCTTCGTCCATCCTGCTCAAAGACCATTTTCCATCTCATTACTGCAACCCCTTTTCAGCATACCGGAGCTCTCTTTGTACTTTAATCAGATGTACTTTTCTTTTCATCGCTTTCTCATGTGTATGAAAGGATTATATCAGGCAGATTTTATCCTGTCAAACATCAAATGAAAAATTTCTTTATAAGTTTTCAAACTCGCTGACTTCAACTTCCCGTAAGGAAAGAATCCAAGCATCCAGTTCTTCTTTGCCATTTAAAGCTGCAGGATCAGCGCTCACTTTTTCACTGATAGAAGACACTACACCCGTCAATGGGCTTTTGAATTCTTGTACTGCCTTTTCTGCTTCAATCTCAACTAACGGTTCACCAGCTTTGACAGCTTGTCCGATTTTCGGCAGTGAAATGAATGTCACGTCACCTAATGTCTCTGCCATTTCAGCTGTTAGACCCATGCAATAATCTTTGTCGTTGTGCAAGATCCATAAACCATCATTTTTTTTCAAGTAAGTCATTTATTTAGAACGTCCTTTCGTAAGTTGCTTCTTTAAATCCATTCAACAAAAATTGATCCTTGTTGATCAGTAATGGGCGCTTCACCAGCATCCCGTCACTTGCTAGTAATTCACTGGCTTCTTCCACCGACAGCTCATCCATCTTATCCTTTAACCCCAATTCACGGTATTTCATGCCGCTGGTATTAAAGAATCTGCGGATAGGCAATTCGCTGCTGGACAGCCATTTCTCAAAGCTGGCAGCTGAGGGTGTGTCTTGCACCAGATCGATCGTTTCGTAAGCGACGCCGGCTTGATCTAGCCAAGCTTTCGCTTTACGACAGGTAGAACATTTTGGATACCAATAAAATTTAAGCACGGCGTGTCCTCCTCATAGGTTGCTTGTTCGCGCTTTGATAACGCATCGATAAAATCAGCCCAATACCGATCATATTCCCTAAGATAGATGATCCCCCTTGGCTGATAAAAGGAAGCGGGATACCCGTCAATGGCAGCAAACCAATGTTCGCACCAATATTTTCAAAGACATGGAAGAGCATCATCATAACGATTCCTGACGCAATATACGCGTAGAATTCATTATTCATGTCAAAGCATAGTCGAATCATACGATAAATCAAAACAAAATACACTAAAATCACAAAAGCCCCGCCAATGAAACCAAAATTCTCTCCGATCACTGTGAAGATCATATCAGATTCACGCACAGGCACATACACGTTGCTGACATTGTACCCCGTTCCGAAAATCCCACCAGAACCGATGGCCATTAATGCATGAGCCAGTTGGAAACTTTTTCCTTGCGGATCATGAAAAGGGTCCAACCAAGAATCGATCCGAGCAAATTGGTAATTTTTAAAGCCAATACGAGTCAGTAATTCACGACCTGAATCCGTCGTAACAAAAAAGATCAACGTCCCGCCTAAAACGACGGCTAAAATAAGCGTCGGCACTAAAATCAACCATGAGATACCAGACATTAAAAACATACCTGAAAAAATGGCAAGGAAGACCAGCATCGTACCGAAATCCTTTTGTGCCAATACTAAGCCAAAGACTGGGATCGTCACCAAAATCATTTTAACGATCAACAATGCATCTGTTTTTAAAGTATGTATTTTGTTCGATACATTGTGTTTCGTAATAATCAGTGCCAGCATCAATATATATGCGATCTTCATTAATTCGGAAGGCTGAAACGTCAACGTACCAAACTTGAACCAGTTTTTTGAACCTGTCGAAGCCGCAAGTGTCGGATCATAAAATCTCAACAGTGCCAACATGACCGCCAATCCAATCACATATAAAAAGGGCGTCAAGCGCCATAAAAGCTTTGCATCAAAATGTATAATAATAACAATTGCTAGAGCCCCTACCACGTACCAAATAGATTGCATGGCAAGCCCGCGAAAAACATTTGGATTTCTCGGATCATGAGTCAAAGCTACATATAAGGAAAGCAACCCGATCAAACATAATATAAAAACAGGCAAAATGACGCCGTAATCAATCCGACTGTCATCATTATTCTTTCTTAATCTATCCATCGTTCATCTCTTTTCCACCAGTATACTCGCTTTATTATAGACGCTTCTCTTCCCAAAGAAAAGCGGGCATCGCTGACTTTGTAAAATCTTTATTCTTCTTGTGCGTCCCTCTGGAGAAAATAGATCAATCCCCACACACCCAACTGTAAAATACTGAACATCAAGACAAATTGGCATTTTCCAGAATCCCAATTTCCAACCAATAATTTCAAAACAGTGATTGGATGCATGACTAATTCGATCGAGTGCACACGCTCAAAACGCCCAATATATACCGCGATACTAGATAAAAAGGACAGCAGAACCAGACAACCTATTTTTTGTTTCATTTGCAGCTTCAATGCAGCAAATAAGTGGAACACCTGAGCCATACCAGTAAAAACCATCACTAACGCAGGCAGCAATAATAAAAGATACGCCCACCAACCACTAGTATCATTTAAAAAGTGTCCACCCGACTGATAGATGCCCAGTCCGGCAAAGTGAAACAAATCCGTCAGTAAGTAAGGAACATTCGGAAAAAACAATAACCATAAGGGTAAAAAAAGACTGCGCCACTTGTTTTTCATTGTTAAAAAGAACTGCGCAAAAAGGATCGGCAGCCATGCGAGAAAAACATTCAAGCCCATAAAAGAAAATGTTTCTTGTGTAAAGTGCATGAACAAAATATACACGGCAATACTTAGATGGAACACATAGATTTTTTTCATTCTTCTCCCTCAACAGTAGGACTATCTATTCTATAGATGCTTATTCAAATAATATTTTACTTACAAGTACATTCACACTATAGGAAAAAGCCGTCATCATCGAAGGATAGTCCTTGATATGACGGCTTTCATCGTAGTGCCAGCTATAGGATTCGAACCTACGACCTACGCGTTACGAGTGCGTTGCTCTACCAACTGAGCTAAGCTGGCGATTCGTACAAGAGAAATTATAAGAAACTTCTGCCAAAAAGTAAAGTAAGATTCTTCTCAAAAAGCGATTACATGAAAAAAAGTTGAAAATATGCTAAAATTAAGTGTGTTACAACGGATGGTCGTTCTACTCCCCAGTGATGATCAAACATCAAACTAGACACTGCGGGAACGCTAGACAATCATTCAAGATGCTCATTACAGGATGTTCGATCCAATGAACACCCTAGTATGAAAAAGGAGGCGTTCGAATCAGATGGCTACATTTGGCAAAATAGAGGCACACGTTGATCCTTCCGAAGAGGGGAAAAAATTCCCTGTAAAGACACACGTCCTGTTCACTATTCGCGGTCGGTCTCAGACTGGGATCGTCACTAAACAATTGAAAAACGCAGCAGTCGTTGAGATTGATGAGAAAAAAGGCAATGAGGAACTAATCAATCAATCGAATGGTGTCGTCGTTGTCAATTATAAACAAATGGAAAAAATTTAGGTTTTTCAAGCAAAAAGCGAACCGCTCGAGCGGTTCGCTTCTTTTTTTATTATTTTGTACCGAATAACCGGTCGCCAGCATCGCCTAGACCTGGAACGATGTAGCCTTGTTCGTTCAACTGTTCGTCTAATGCGGCTGTATAGATGTCAACATCTGGATGTGCTTCTTGTAACGCTTTAACACCCTCTGGAGCAGCTACTAAACAAACAAATTTCATATTTGAAGCGCCGCGTTTTTTCAATGAATCGATAGACATGATCGCAGAGCCGCCTGTAGCCAGCATTGGGTCAACGATGAATAATTGACGGCTGTCGATGTCTTCAGGCATTTTGAAGAAATATTCGTGTGGTTCTAATGTTTCTTCGTCACGGAACATGCCGATATGTCCAACTTTTGCAGCTGGGATCAATTCTAAAATACCATCTACCATGCCGATACCTGCACGTAAGATCGGCACGATTGCCACTTTCTTACCAGACAAGGTTTTTTGTGTAGATAACGTGATTGGTGTCTCAATTTCAATATCTTCTAAAGGCATGTCGCGAGAGACTTCATAAGCCATCAACATTGCGATTTCATTGACCACTTCACGGAAAACTTTTGTTCCACAATTTTTATCACGAATGATCGTTAATTTGTGTTGGATCAGTGGATGATCAATTACTTGAAATTTTCCCATAATAAATTGCTCCTTTATATTCTGCATTTCTCCTATTATAAGATAACTGCCATCAGAAAACTAGTCTTAATCTGCTTGAATTGGATGAGAATCTGTTAATTCTAATACTTCTTTGCGAAACTCGGCCAATTTTTCTTCATCGCCTTTTGAGCGCAATGTTTCTACGATCAACTCAGCCACTTTCTTCGCGTCGTCCTCTTTGAATCCACGACTTGTGATCGCGGGTGTTCCAATGCGAATCCCACTCGTTTCTTTAAAGCTCTTTGATTCAAATGGAATCGAGTTTTTATTTACAGTGATATGCACAGTGTCCAATAACTCTTCCGCTTCACGTCCAGTAATATCGAAGCCAGTCACTTCGATCAACAATAGATGATTGTCGCTGGCTCCAGAAATGACCCGTGTTTCTGTAGCTTGATTGAACACTTTGACCATCGCTTGTGCATTCTGCAAGACTTGTTCACTGTATCCTTTAAACTCAGGTGCTAAAGCTTCCTTGAAGGCTACAGCTTTTGCCGCAATCACGTGTTCCAATGGTCCGCCTTGCAAGCCTGGGAAAACCGCACTATTGATTTTCTTCGCTAAGTCCGCGTCGTTGGTCAGGATCAGTCCACCACGAGGACCACGTAATGTTTTATGTGTTGTTGATGTAACTACATCTGCATAAGGGACAGGATTAGGATGTAGACCTGTTGCTACTAGACCCGCAATATGTGCCATGTCCACCATTAATTTTGCACCGACTTCATCCGCGATTTCACGGAAGCGGGCAAAGTCAATCGTCCGACTGTATGCGCTGGCGCCTGCTACAATTAATTTAGGCTGATGTTTCCGCGCTAAAATACGAACGACTTCATAGTCGATCGTCTCTGTATGAGGATCTACGCCATAGCTGACAAAATGATACAACTTTCCGCTGACATTCACAGGAGAACCATGAGTCAAATGTCCTCCAGCTGAAAGATCCATCCCTAAAACGGTATCGCCAGGCTGGATCAACGAGAAATATGCCGCTTGATTGGCTTGTGAGCCAGAGTGTGCCTGCACGTTTGCGAATTTCGCATCGAATAATTCTTTCGCACGATCGATCGCTAGATTTTCAACGATATCAACGAATTCACAGCCGCCATAATACCGACGTCCAGGATACCCTTCCGCATATTTGTTCGTTAAGACGCTTCCTTGTGCCAAACGTACTGCTTCTGACACGATATTTTCTGAAGCGATCAGCTCGATATTTTGTTCTTGACGCTCCGCTTCTTGTTCAATTGCTCCCCATAGTTCGGGATCTAGTGTTTTATAGTCCATCCCAACGCCACCTTTCAATTTTCTGCTTTAAGTATACGAAAGATTCAGCGGATAATCGAATCTTTTGTCTACTTTTCTATAAAATAATTTTGTGCCGCTGCTTTCTTCAATCGATTCATGTACGCCAGACCTAGATGGTCCTCAGGAAAGACCTCTGCAAATATAACATCCGCTTTTTTTCCCTCATCCAGTGCACGCAGCCCGCTAAACAATCCGCGTGTTGCAGCTTCGATCGTATTGTCCGTGTAGACGAACCGATCCGCTGATAAATAGCTGTCGGCGATTTTCGGTGTTGCAAGCAGCCCGACCTTTTTCCCCTGCTTATCCGCCCAATAAAGAGCTTTTTCCCAGTCTCCGGGTTGGATCATCAAGACTTGTGTATCCGGTGAATAGTGTTTGTATTTCATTCCAGGTGCTTTTGGTGTTTCGCTCTCTTTGACTAAATGCTTATCCAACGGCACCTCAATTTCTAGAACTTCTTCAAGCGTTTCTTTCGTTACAGCCCCTGGACGTAAAATCGTTGGGACCTCGCCACTCAAATCTAAAACTGTCGACTCTACACCAATCTGTGTTGCGCCATCGTCTAAGATCCCAGCAATTTTCCCCTTCAGATCATGGTACACGTGCATAGCTGTTGTTGGGCTTGGCTTACCGGAAGTATTCGCACTAGGTCCAACTAAAGGGGCACCTGTTTTTTCAATTAAAGATAATGTTTTTTTATTATCTGGCATTCTAAAAGCTGCTGTGGATAAGCCACCCGTTACAACGGGACTTAATCGCTCCTTTTTAATAGAAAAGATCACTGTTAATGGGCCTGGCCAAAAATTTTTTATGATTTTTTCAGTAAGAGGGTGATAGCTTTCCACAAATTCTTTTGTCATAGAAAAGTCCGCAACATGAACGATCAGCGGGTTATCACTCGGTCGTCCTTTGACGGCGAAAACCTGTTTCACAGACTCTTGCAAAAGCGCGTTAGCTCCTAGTCCATAGACCGTTTCCGTTGGAAAGGCCACCAATTCTCCTTGACGTAATAATTCTGCCGCTTCGCTTATTTGATCTAATTGAAAAATTTTTGTTTCCACAGCTTCTCCACAGCTCCTTTTTTTGAATTTCCTATTTTAAAAACTTTTTCGTCCGATTTATCCCCGACTTGTGGAAAACCGAATTGTCAAGTGTGTATAACCATGTTGATAACTTTTACTACTATTAATTATTGGTAGAACAGTGTTCTTTTATTAATTTCCTCGCTAAAAATAATTTTTTTAACTGACAACGATCATTCGATCATTTTTGGACATGTCTTGATGAATCGTCACGGCTTTATCAGGGAATGCTTGTTGAAAAATATCTTGTACAGCATGGCCTTGCTGAAAGCCGATTTCTAAGAAAATCATGCCTTCAGGGGTCAAAAGTGAGCGACTCTCTAAAGCAATTTTTTGATAGATCGCCAACCCTTTATTTTCCGCAAAGAGGGCCGTTTTAGGTTCGTACGTACGGACACTTTCATCCATCAGATCCCATTCCTCTTCACTGATATATGGAGGATTACTGATGATGATATCTTGCTTCTCAGTAATAGCTGATAAAACATCGCTTTGTTTGAAGACGATCTCTGTTTGAAGGCTTTCCGCATTTTCCTCAGCGACTGTCAAGGCTTCTTTTGAAATATCGACCGCTGTTACTTGCCATTTCGGACGATTCAATTTCAAACTGACTGCAATGGCACCGGTGCCTGTACCGATATCAACCACCTTTTTTCCCTGTTGATCATTCATAGACAAGCACAAAGCAACCAGTTCTTCCGTTTCAGGACGCGGGATCAACGTGTCTTTTGTTACTTTAAAGCGATGCTCGAAGAAGTATTCATACCCCAGTAGATATTGCGGTGGGATATTCTTCATTAGGTCCGCCATGTCCTTTTCAATCAGCAACTCTTCCTCTGCTGAAATTTCTTCTCGCATGTGCAGCAGCCACTGTGTCTTATCCCAATTTTTGCGTGCAAGAAAGAGGTATTCGATCGCGTACCCTTCTTTTCCCGCTGCTTCTAAAAAAGAAGAAGCCCCCGACAGGACTTCTACATACGTTTTAACCATTTTGCATCTCTTCCAGTTTCTGGGTTTGATCGTACATGATCAAAGCATCAATGATCTCATCCATTTTACCAGCTAAGATTTGGTCCAGTTTTTGGATCGTTAAGCCGATACGATGATCGGTTACGCGATTTTGCGGGAAGTTGTACGTACGAATACGTTCTGAACGATCACCGGTACCAACCGCAGATTTACGGCTCGCATCATATTCGCTTTGTGCTTCTTGAGAAATCTTGTCATAGACCCGTGCGCGCAAGATTTTCATAGCTTTTTCACGGTTCTTGATTTGCGAGCGCTCATCCTGCATCGCAACAACGATCCCAGTAGGAATGTGTGTCAAACGAACAGCAGAAGCTGTTTTATTGACGTGCTGTCCACCGGCACCAGATGCATGATAGATATCTGTTCGGATATCTTTATCCGCAATGTCGATCTCTACTTCTTCTGCTTCAGGCATGACTACCACTGTAGCCGTCGACGTGTGAATACGTCCTTGCGACTCTGTAGAAGGTACACGTTGTACACGATGTGCGCCGCTTTCGTATTTTAATTTTGAGAAGACGCTGTCTCCAGTGATCATCATGATCACTTCTTTGTATCCGCCGATCCCTGTAACGTTAGCTTCCATGACTTCCGTCTTCCAGCCTTGGCTTTCGGCATATTTTTGATACATATTAAATAGATCCCCCGCAAACAACGCCGCTTCGTCACCACCAGCAGCTCCACGAATCTCCATAATAATATTTTTATCGTCGTTCGGGTCTTTTGGTAAAAGAAGGATCTTGATTTCATCCTCTAATTCTTCTTTTTCATTCTTTAGATCAGACAATTCTTCTTTGGCCATCTCAGCCATTTCTGCATCTAAATTTTCGCCTAATAATTCTTCCGCATCACTGATACCTTCCACTACTTTTTTGTAACGGCGGTACGTCGCGACTGTATCGCGAGTGTTGGCTTCTTCTTTTGACAGTTGCATGAAACGCTGGGTATCACTGATAACTTCCGGGTCACTCAGTAATTCGCCAAGCTCTTCATAACGATCCTCAATGGCTTGCAGTTGATCGTACATGGATTAAATTCCTCCTGTTTCTTAATAAATAGATTTATTTTATCGTTAGTATTCGACAAAGTGACTCAAAAGTTACTCAGCAGAATGTTCAATTTCTGGATGTAAATAATGTTTACGGCAAACGGGATAGTACGCTTCATTGCCGCCAATCTGGACTTGATCCCCTTCATAGACAGGGCGTCCATCGATATAATGCAGGTTCATCGTCGCTTTTTTATGACAGAACCAACAAATCGTCTTCAATTCCTCTAATTTATCCGCGTAAAGCAGTAGATACTTTGACCCTTCAAACATTTCATTTCGGAAATCATTTTTCAATCCGAACGCCATCACTGGAATGTCTAATTCATCGACGACTTGTGCCAATTGTACGACATGTTCTTTTGATAGAAATTGTGATTCATCAATCAGTATACAATAAGGTTTGTAATCCAGACTTTTGATAAAATCAAAAATATTGGTCTCAGAAAAAATCGGTACCGCAGGACGGCTCAACCCGATCCGACTGGAGATGTTTCCAACACCTTCTCGTGTGTCTAGACCGCTAGTCATTAACACCACCGGTTTATTTTGTTCTTCATAATTATGGGCGACTTTCAAAATCTCGATTGTCTTTCCGCTGTTCATCGCACCGTATTTAAAAAAAAGCTGGGCCATTTCTTTGTCACCTTTCCCTTTTGTTCCTATCGTATTATAGCGGAAAAGGCGGATTATTTACAGTAATAATTTTCAAATCCGTTCAGAAACAACACCCTCCTTGATTATTTTTCCTTTGGACATAGCTTATCTTTTAGTGATATAGGAAGTGAATGCTATACTTTTATTGGTATTTATTTTTTATATTTTATTTAGGGGGCTTTCTCATGGAACAAACAGGTGAAAAGAAGCGACGTAGTTTCCCTTCTGCCTACACAGTCATTATCATTGTATTAATCATGGTCCAAGCATTAACCTTTTTTATCCCTTCAGGCAAGTACAGTACGTTAAGTTATGACAGTGGAAAAGACCAATTTGCCATCACAGACGCACACGACAAGACAACCATGGAACCGGCGACGCAAAAGACACTCGACAAATACGACATCCGAATCAATGTTAGCAAGTTTCGCGATGGTACCATTTATCGTCCTGCCGCGATTCCTAATTCTTATGAGCAAATCAAAAAACCTGCACGTGGCGTAACAGGTACGATCACACAATTTTTGAGAGCTCAGATTCAAGGAATCACTGAAAGTGTCGACATCATGATCTTTATTTTGATCTTAGGTGGCGTTATCGGCATCGTAAACGCGACTGGTGCGATGGATGCGGGAATGATGCGCTTATCAGAAAAACTAAAAGGCAAACAAAAGTGGCTGATCGTCATCGTGACGACCTTGATCGCGATTGGTGGTACAACCTTTGGATTGGCTGAAGAAACCATCGCCTTTTACCCTATTTTGATTCCGATTTTCTTACTAGCTGGTTACGATACATTGACAGCAGTCGCCTCAATTTATCTGGGGACCGCTATCGGAACGATGAGCTCCACGATCAATCCTTTTTCAACCGTTATTGCATCCAACGCAGCCGGGATAAGCTTTACTGATGGAATGCCGTTACGGCTCTTGATGTGGGTCACGGCGGTCGGGATCTCGATTCTTTACACGATTCGCTATGCTGAAAAAGTTCGGTTGAATCCTGCCGCTTCTCTTGTGGCTGACCAAGCAGAAAGTGATCGCGCACGCTTCTTAGGCAATCAAGAACGAGACAAAAATACAGACTTTACGAAACGTCAAAAGTTCTCTTTGATTGTTTTTGCTTTAGGATTCGTTGTTATGATCTACGGCGTTCAACAATTGGGCTGGTACTTTACGGAGATTGCGGTCGTCTTCTTGGCGGTAACCTATATCTTAGCTTTTGTTTCCGGCTTAGGAGAGAAAAAGTTTGTCAACAGCTTTGTCAGCGGCGCTGCGGATCTTCTGGGCGTTGCATTGATTGTCGGGTTGGCAAGATCTGTTGGGATCGTTATGGAAAACAGTTTTATCAGCGACACTATTATGAACTTCTTTAGCAATGCTATCAGCGGTATGAACAACGTTATTTTCATTTGGTTTATGTTCTTTGTTTATGTCATCTTAGGATTTTTCATTCAATCCTCTTCCGGCTTAGCAGTATTGTCCATGCCGATCATGGCCCCTTTGGCGGATGTCGTAGGGATCGATCGTGCATTGATCGTCAATGCCTACAACTGGGGGCAAGGCCTGATTGGATTAATTGCACCGACTGGATTAATCTTGGTTTCCCTCTCTGTAGTAAATGTTGGATTTGATAAATGGATCAAATTTGTCACCAAATTACTTGTTATCATTATTTTGTTGATCCTCGCCTTCTTGGCAATCGGTGTATTGATTTAACCTAATAATGAGAAAACCTGAATCTCAAACAGATTCAGGTTTTTTTGATGATTCCAAATATTTTTGATGCCACTTATCATCGACTTGACGCGTGCCTTCTTTAAAGAAGATTTTTTCTGTTCCTGCTTCATTCGCTGTCTGGTAATACCATTTTTTCCAGCGTAGAAAATCAAGTTGTGCCTGCAAATCAGAGATTTTTTTCTCCAGAGCTTCCTCCTGCTCGATCATGAAAGTATAGCGTTGAGGCAATGTTGGATCCCCTTCGACGCACCAGTCCATAAATTTTGCAATTTCTTTGACAGGGATGCCGGAACGTTTCAGACAATCAATCACCTCGATGTAGCCGAGATCATCTTCTGTAAATTCTCTTCGACCAGCTTGATTCTTCTTCACAAAAGGCAGCAAGCCCGCCTTGTCATAATATCTCAATGTATCTTGGGAGATGCCATACATCTGCGTAATGTCACCGATCAAAAATTTTTTCATTTTTTCATACTTCCTTCTTGACTTGGAGTTAACTCCAGGTAGTAGAGTAAGTGTATCATAAATTTGAAAGAAGGCAATTTAAATGGAAAAACCATTAATCGTAATTACAGGAGCAAGCTCAGGCTTTGGTGCAGAAATCGCTAAACTTTTTAATCAAGCAGGTCACCCGTTGCTTTTGTTAGGACGTCGCGTAGAAAAAATCGAGGCATTGCCATTAAACTTTGAGAATGTCATGATCGAAAAGGTCGACGTGACAGACTACAAAGCCTTTGCTGCCAGTATCAAAAAAGCCGAAGAAGTTTACGGTCCAACAGACTTATTAGTCAACAATGCCGGAGTCATGCTGCTAGGCAATGTCTTGACCCAAGACCCAGCTGAATGGCAAACGATGATGAATACGAATGTTATGGGGGTATTGAATGGCATGCAGATCGTTCTTCCAGGAATGAAGGAACGTAAACACGGGACCGTCATCAACATGTCTTCCCTTGCTGGCAAGAAAACATTTACCAACCACGCCGCATATGTAGCATCTAAATTTGGTGTTCATGGACTGAGTGAAACAATCCGTGAAGAACTTTCTGGTTCAAATGTCCGCGTGTCTTTAGTTGCCCCTGGTGCTGCTGAAACGGAATTATTAACACACGTAACGGATCAAGGTGCATTGACAGACTATGAAGCGTGGAAAGACAGCATGGGCGGTATTACTTTGAATCCTGTCCATGTGGCCGAAAGCGTCAAATTTATTTACGACATGCCGCAAGAAGTTACTATTCGAGAAATCGACATTGCCGCAACTGCTCAAGATGCTTAATACGCTTCCTTACTCCTGCCGAATCGGCGGGAGTTTTTTTATTGGAAGCATGCTATACTATCTCTACGATTAAAAATTTAAACTAGACGAGTGAAGGAGTAGTTATGAGTTTCGATCGACGCGTAAATTTTCTCAAAAAAAACTGGCAAAAAATCAATAATCGGTTTTCTTCCATCCAAATCATCGTCTTCTATTATTTAGCTATGACGATTCTTTCTTTGGTCTTATTTTATTTGCCGATTTTTCGTGAACCTGGCTCGCATGTGCCGTTTCTCGACATGGTCTTCATGGCGATCTCAACGATTTCGGTAACTGGTCTAACGACATTCAATATAAATTCCGTATTCAACGACAACGGCGTGCTGATGTTGGAGGTGCTTTTTCATATCGGTGGTTTAGGGATCATGATGATCACGACCTTCTTTTTTATCGTTTCTAAACGACGCATCACCTTGAAGCAGCGCCAATTGATTATGACCGACATGAATCAACCCCGCCTCAGTGGGATCGTAAATTTGATCCGTGTCACGTTTACGATGCTGCTCGTGATCGAAGTTCTTTTTGGAACAATTTTTTCCATTTATTTTTACTTGGCGGGGTACTATCGTACGTTCTCCAAGGCTATCTTTTTCGGTTTCTATCAGGCCATCTCAGCAGTAACCAACTCTGGTTTTGATGTCACTGGAGATTCGATCATTCCTTTTTCACACGATGTCTTTTTCATCGTGACTATCATGGTGTTGATTTTTATCGGAGGCATCGGGTTTCCTGTACTGATGGATTTTCATGGCTGGATTTATCATAAAAAATCCAAATCTCGACTGCCGTTTCGCTTCAGCCTTTTCTCAAAAATCGCCTTATTAGCTTTTTTTGTCCTATTTATTGGCGGGACGATCGCGATTTGGTTATTAGAAAAGGACCACAGTTTTGCAAGTATGAACCTATTCGATCAATGGCTAAATTCGTCCTTTTATTCAATGACTACACGAAATGCGGGTTTGCAGATTCATGATCTCACGATTTTTCAAAATACTACGCTGATCATCTTCTCACTTTTGATGTTTATCGGCTGTTCGCCCAGTTCTGTTGGGGGCGGGATACGGACGACGACGATCGCGATCATTGGATTGTATCTCTATTCCTTCTTAAAAAACGAGAACGACATCAATATTTTTGGTCGTAAAATCGCGCAAGAAGACGTCCGAAAATCGGTCGTTGTCTTTATGCTTTCAGCGGGCATGTGCTTATTCAGTATTTTATTTTTGACTGCGACAGAGGATCACTCGCTGATCTCGATCATTGTGGAAGTGACTTCTGCTTTTGGAACAACTGGTTTGTCCTTAGGCATCACCGACGACCTCTCAAGCACCGGAAAAATCATGATCGCTATTTTGATGTTCATCGGTCGTGTAGGTATGCTTTATACCTTGATGCTTTTTGTACCAAAAGAAACGCAAGACTTAGGCTATGAATTTCCAGAAGAAAAGATTATTATTGGCTAGGAACAAAAATCGTTCCTGCCTTTTTTTATGAGTAGCCGTCCTGCCTGCTTGATTCCTTTTTATAAAAGACAAGCGGTCGTCAGTTGCTTATAATGAATAGTTGATAGGTAAAAATTAAGAAAAAGGAAAGCTGTTTAAACTTTTTTTTCAAATATGATAAGATGAATTAAATTTGTTACAGACATGGAGGATGTGTAATGGGGTTACGAAGTCATCTGGCGATTTCAGCCGGCAAGACCGCCCAATGGGTATTAAAAACGTTCTTTAAAGGTGGATCAAGTTATCCTGGTCAATTGGCTTTAAAGATGGATCCAAAAATTTTAGATACATTGGTGAAGGATTACAAGGTGGTCGTAGTCACTGGAACGAATGGGAAAACGTTGACGACGGCATTGACCGTTAACATTCTGAAGCAAGAGTTTGATTATGTGCTGACGAATCCAACGGGGGCCAACATGGTTCAAGGAATTGTATCGACCTTTTTAAATGCCAAAGGAAAAAAAGGCGACAAGAAAATCGCCGTTCTAGAAATTGATGAAGCCAGCTTGAGCAAGGTTACGGAATACATCAAACCTGAACTATTCTTATTTACAAATATCTTCCGCGATCAAATGGACCGCTACGGCGAAATTTATACTACCTATAAACTTATTGTAGACGGTGCTGCAAAATCACCGAGTGCACCTATTTTATGCAATGGGGATTCGCCTATCTTCAATTCATTGGAAACGGTGAATCCAAGAAAATATTACGGCTTCGATCACTTACCCGATGAAGATCAGGAAGCTCACTACAATACGGACGGACTCCTTTGTCCAAAATGTCAGCACATCTTGAAATATAAAATGATCACTTATGCCAACCTTGGAAAATACTACTGTCCAAACTGCGGCTTCCACCGTCCAGCATTGGATTACAAATTAACTAAGATGAAGGCAATGGACAACCAATCGTCAGAGTTTGTGATCGACGGTCAGGAGTACAAGATTGAAGTTGGTGGCATGTACAATGTGTACAATGCTCTCGCAGCGACCGCTGTAGCAGAATATTATGGCGTCTCCAAAGAGAAAATCAAACGCGGCTTAGGCTATGATGAAAAGGTCTTCGGACGGCAAGAAGAATTTGAGATCGAGGGAAAAAAATGCACCTTGGTCTTAGTGAAGAATCCGGTCGGCTTGAACCAAGTCATCGACATGATCGGACTAGCACCCTACCCCTTCTCCCTAGTTTCATTATTGAATGCAAACTATGCAGATGGTATCGACATTAGTTGGATCTGGGACGGCAACCACGAGGCTTTTGCTGAAATGGACATTCCGGCAGTCATCGCTGGCGGCGACCGTCACGAAGATATGGCGCTGCGCTTACGTGTTGCAGGGATTTCTGATGAGAAGCTAACCGAGACAGATAGCTTGACGGATGTCATTGAAAAGATCAAACTATTGCCGACGGAGCATGTGTATATCCTTGCGACTTACACAGCCGTTTTACAGTTACGGAAAGAATTAGCTCAAAGAGGCTACATTGATGGAGGTATGGATCGTGGCTAACTACGAATTGAACTTAGCACATTTATACGGAAATTTGTTAAACACTTATGGGGATAACGGCAATCTCTTGACGCTGAACTACTATGCTAAACAGATGGGTATTGAGATCCATTCAGAGATCGTCAGTATTTACCAAGCGTTTGATCCCGATAAATACGATTTCGTTTTTATTGGCGGCGGACAGGATTATGAGCAAGTGATCGTCTCAAAAGATATCCAAGATAAAAAGGAAGACTTGACTAAATATATCGAAAACGATGGTGTCATTCTATCTATTTGTGGCGGCTACCAATTGTTAGGCCATTACTATATCGGTGCAAATGGTGAAAAAATCGATGGTATCGGTGCGTTGGACCATTACACGCTAAGCCAAGATAATCATCGCTTCATCGGGGACATTGAGATCCATAATGAAGAATTTGGGGAAACCTACTATGGCTTTGAAAACCACAATGGCCGAACATTTTTAGGCGAAGGAGAACGCCCTCTTGGTACGATTGTTAAAGGCAACGGCAACAACGGCGAAGACCAAGGAGAAGGCGTCATCTATAAAAATGTTTATGGCTCTTACTTCCATGGCCCCATCTTAGCTCGAAATAAAACATTGGCGGTGCGTCTGCTTCATACCGCGCTTAAAAATAAATATGGCGAAGAGGTAGAACTGCCGGAATTGCCATAACGTCAAAGAAGACCACCCGCTCATGAAGCGGATGGTCTTTTTTTGCAGATTTATTTATTTTGTTCCAGGCGTAGATGCGATGATCTTCATTTCGCCTTCTACTTTCCACTCAGTCATTTGTGCTGGTAAAATGCAGCTTGTGCCAGGCTTCATTTCGTAGCTTTGACCCTCTGCGATCAGATTGCCATATCCTTCAATAACTGTGACCAACGTGTAGTCGCCTTCTTTTTTAAGTGACAGCTCACCAACAACATCCCATTCATAGACATTGAAGAACTCTGTTTTTAAATACGTGATGACAGAAGAGCGTCCCTTTTTGCTTTCAGTGATTTCCAATTCTGGACTGATTGCAGGGACTGTCGTTACGTCGATGGATTGCTGGATGTGCAATTCACGGGTATTTCCTTGATCATCCTTACGATCATAATCATAGACACGGTAAGTTGTATCCGAACTTTGCTGTGTTTCTAAAATCATGATGCCTTTTCCGATTGCGTGGATCGTTCCACTTGGTACGTAGAAGAAATCCCCTTGTTTCACTGGTACGCGGCGCAAAAGATCGTCCCAACGTTCTTCTTTGATCATTTCCGCTAGTTCTTCACGGGTTTTCGCATTATGACCATAAACGATTTCTGAACCTGGTTTCGCATTGATAATGTACCAGCATTCTGTTTTTCCTAATTCACCCTCGTGCTTCAACCCGTAGCTATCATCAGGATGCACTTGAACAGATAAGTCATCTTCAGCATCTAAAATTTTTGTAAGTAGCGGAAAGACATCGCCTTCTGCGTTGCCAAACAATTCGCGGTGTTCGCTCCAAAGGTCACTGACCTTCCATCCTTTATAGGGGCCATTTTCTACGACACTAACGCCGTGCGGATGTCCGCTGATCGCCCAGTCTTCCCCGATTTTGTCGTTAGGGATATCAAACCCAAAGACCGTATGTAATTGGTCCCCTCCCCAAATTTTTTCTTGAAAAACTGGTTTTAAAAATAGTGGTTCCATGATAGTTGCTCCTTTTTATAGCTTTATTTTTGATACACTCTTGTTCGTTCATTTAAATAACAGGTGATTATCTCATCACGATGGGCAACATAGCTGGCGCGATGATCTTCTGTATGAACACGATTTGACAGAAAGAGAAACGCGGATCGTTTTGTGACGTCCAATAATAGAAAGGTTCCGGTATAGCCGGTATGAAAAAGCAAGGGCGTCTGATCCAACGAACCCTGTTTCAAGTCCCACCCGATGGAACGCCCCCCGTTTCCTGTTGGCGTCTGATCATGAAGCAGTTCTTGGATTGTCTTGTCATGCAAATAAATCATATCGCTAACACGCCCAAGATTCAAATACATTTTTGCAAATTTGCTTAAATCTTTCAGATTTGTAAATAGCCCTGCGTTTCCAGCATGTTCTGCCAAAACACGTGCCTTTGGGTCGTGAGTCGATCCTTTCAAAATACGCCCGTCTGACAATTTTTGTGTAGGGACAATCGTATTGTACGGCGGCTGTGGTAAAAACAAGCTGTCCGACATATTCAAAGGGCGTAGAACTTCTTCCTTGAACACTTCGATCGCATTTTTTTGATAGAGGGCTTCGATCAAGAACCCCAGCAAAATCGTTCCTGCATCGGTATACTTCACGGATTTTCCAAGATTGTCTCCCGGCTGCAACGTCAGATAGGCCGCACGCAGTTCCTCAGCGGTTAACTGATCCCGGTTTGGAATGTACGTTTGGATGTCTGATGTATGGGTGAGCAAGTGTCTCAATGTGATCGTCTCATTTTGAAACTCTGACAGCAGCTCATGAAGGGGCTGATCCCAAGAAATTTTGCCTGCTTCTTTCAGCCTAAGCATGACCGTGGTCGTACAAACGACTTTTGTCAGCGAAGCCACATCAAAATGGAACTCTTCCTGCATTGGAATCACCGTTGGTTCAATCTGTGCAAATCCGAGTGTGTGACACTCCTCAAGCTCGTTTTCGATAAACTGAAAAACAGCTCCAGGAAAAACACCCGCTTGCCTTTTTTCTTCTATTAAATGACGTGTCTCAGGATACATTGGCAACCCTCCTTTTAAATATTCTCTAAAAAGTATAGCATAAAACAAAACACACGCACTTTTGAATGTGTTTCTACATTCAGCACCCCTACGTTGAATTAAAAGAAATGACTATTCCTGGTTTGAGTGAGATCGAAGACAACAAAAAAACCGCGATTACTCGCGGTTATGTATATCTATTTTAATACGAACCACCACTCGATGCCGGCTGCATCATAGATCGTGATCAAGGACTCTTTTTTGTCGATGAAAAATTCTAATTGTTCTTCCGTTAAATGATGGATAAGTTCTAATAAGTTCTCTTTTGAAACTTTGAATTGCAGAAAATCAAGGCCAAGGACTTTATCCGTCGGCAGATCGATCGTACCGCCTGTCGCATTTGTCAGTCCCACGTTAAATTCCCCACGATTCAACAGCAATTCTTCTTCGCTCTCATCGTATACAGTCAGACCTAGAATATTTTTTAAAAAAGCTTGCTGCTTGTTCAGGTCGCTGACATTCAAATGGATTTTGTCAAAATACGCCTCATGAATTTTTTCACGCTTCGTTGCCTTTTTCAGCAGCTTTTCAAAATCTAGTTGAACGGGCTCTGATGTCGAACGTTCCTTACTTGGCGCATAGAAAATCTCAATTTCATTTCCTTCAGGGTCTTCAAACAGCAGCCCTTTTTCTTCATCCGCCTGTAAAGCAGATTTAATCGGATATTCCTCTTTTTCTGCTCGATAGTAGACGTTCGCCAATTCTTCGATATTTGGTACCACGAGTGACACGCGCTGCATTTTTTTAATTTCCCCACGGTGTTCATTTGCCCGAGGACTCTCTTCTAACCATAACAGTTCACTTGCTGGATCTTTGTATCCAAGAATCGCCAATTCGTTTTCTTCACGCAATAGATGCAGTCCAATAATATCTCGATAAAAATGGATCATGGCATCACGATCTCGTACACGAATAGCGATCGTTTTTAAATTAAGTTTCCCTAATTGAAAATTTCCCATTGTTTTCTTCCCTCCGTCATTCCTATTTTAACGATGCACTCTGATTCACGCAAGCGATATCTGTTTTGAATCGACGACTCTTTTGTTATTTGACCAAAAATGTCCAATTCTTTTCAAATCCCTCTTTTTTTTGAATAAATCCCAAATTTTTATCAACAATTTCTGGATATGAAAATATTTTGATTGATTTCTTCATTTTTCCTGAAAAAGGAGTAAAAACTCCGCAATAACACTTGTAATCAGACAACAAATAGATTAAAGTTGGAATCAATATTAAGAAAGAAAAGGTTGTCGAAGAAAGATGTATAACTCAGTAACAACAAAAGAATTTATGGCCCTTGCTGAAAAGGAACCCTTAGATGTTTTAGATTTGAGAGATCCTGATTTTGTAGATTCCTTTGATTTACTTGAAAATTCAAAGGTCACTCGTATTCCATTGACTCAGTTGCCCAATCGTTTAAGCCAGCTTGATAAAGGTAAAACGTATTACCTCTTTACCGAATTCGGAGGCCGTTCAAAAACGATGGCGCAATTTTTACGAAACAAAGGATTCCAAGTCGCAAACGTGATCGGCGGAACATCTGCCTATCGTCGTTATGTAGCAAGCTAAATAAATCTTTATTGAACGTTTCGAGCAGAAAAATTGTCTGTTGTCGATATATTGTGTACGATTCGTTTGTAATTAAATTTAAGGAGTGTTAGTTTTGGCAAATGTTTTAGTAGTGAATGCTCACCCGTTGTCCGCAGAAGACTCTCAAACTGTAAGTGTTTTGGAAACTTTCATCGAGGCACATCAAGCTAGTCATCCAGAAGATGTTTTCACCATGTTAGATTTGTATTATACAGATATTCCAGAAATTGACGGCGACTTATTATCCGCTTGGAAATCGCTTCAAAAGGGAACTGATTTTACAGAATTAAGTAATGTTCAACAAGAAAAAGTTCGTGTCTTTAATGAATTTACTGATCAATTTTTAGCTAGTGAAAAAATCGTTATCGCCAACGCTTTGTGGAATTTAAACATTCCTACACGATTAAAAGCATGGTTTGATACGATCAACGTGGCAGGTAAAACCTTTAAGTATACTGCAGAAGGTCCTACCGGTTTGATAACTGATAAGAAAGCTGTTCATATACAATCAAGTGGCGGTACATATAATGGTCAAGATTTCTCAGCGCAATACGTTAAGGGAATGATGAATTTTATTGGTATCACTGATTTTGATTCCATTTACATTGAAGGTGCGGATTATGATCCATCAAAAGCACCTGAGATCATGAATGCGGCAAAAGAAAAAGCCAAATCATTGGCTGCGCAGTTTTAATTGATACTTTACGTAAAAACACCTGTCGATCAGTCATCGACAGGTGTTTTTGTTGTATCGTCTTCTTCATAAAGGTTTGAGACACCTTTGTACCATTCAAATACATGGATCGCAATAACTTTTGCGACGGCGTAAAAAGGAATCCCTAGAATGACGCCCGCAATACCGAAAATCTTTCCGGCTGTCAGCAATACGAACATGATCGTAACAGGATGAATCTCTAATTGATTCCCCAGCACCAATGGTGACACGATCCGTCCTTCGATCGTCTGTTCGATCGTAAAGACAATAATGACTTTTACCAGCATGATCGGGCCGGTTACTAAGGCAATGAAAACTACCGGGACCATGGCTAAGAACGATCCTAAATAGGGGATCAAATTCAACACACCTGCTAGAATTCCTAAGGTGATCGCGTAGTTCATCCCCACTAGCGAGAAGCCGATAATAAACATCACTGCCACCGCAAAAGCGACAGTCAACTGTCCGCGAATATATGAAGCCAGTTGTGAATTCATTTCAGTCATCACGCGTAATGACGGTTTGCGCATTTTAGTCGGCAACAATTTAAGGACATACGGTACTAACTGGTCACCGTCTTTTAATAGGAAAAACAAGATGATCGGTGCTGTGATCAAAGCGATCACGACAGTCGCTAAGGTTGAAACGACGCTTCCCAATCCCTGCAACGTCACACGAGAAATATTTTGTGCTGTTTCTGTTAACGATTCTAGTAATTTTTGCAAACTATTGTCGATATGCTGTTGAAAGGGTTCAAAGGATGGATCTTTAAAAATCTCACTTGCCTTATCACTGATCGTATCGAAATACCCCGGCAAGCTTTTCAACATCGAACTAAGCTGCTCACGAATTTGCGGAATGATCACAACGATTCCCCAGATGATCAATGCCACAACAACTACAAAGAGTAAAATAATCGCAATACTTCGCTTAACACCCTTTTTCTCTAGAAAGTTGACTACTGGATTCATCAAATAGTAGAGAATTCCGGCGATCACGATAGGTAGACCCACGATGGCAAAAAACTGTCCGACAGGCTCAAAAATATACGATACTTTCGTAAAAACCAACGTGATCAACAGCAGCAACAATACGATGATCAATGCCACTACGACTTGGCTGTTCAAAAACCATTTCCAAAACCAAGACGTTTTTTGCGTCAATTTCTTTTTATCCACGCACTCACGCTCCTATTGAAATGTAATTTTCATCCCTACTTCCAAATCTGGAAGTTTTTCTGGGGAAACATAAATCCCATTTGGGATCATGCCAACCTCTTCTTGAAAAAAGACAGTCGCATGTCCGATCTCATTAAGATTTTCATTGGCTAACGGTCCAACACCATTTATTTTGTAGCTTTGCTCGCCAAAAATAAGCTGTCCGCCTTTTTTCAAATCAATGGGTGTCTCATTGATTTTCTTCTGAACGATCGAAACATCCATTAAATCTGGTGTAATCGTCTGTCCGAAAAGAATCAAGATATTTTCATCATTAACTGCATTTTTTCCAATTTGAGTGATTTCAGTTACTGTCATACGTCACGCTCTTTTCTTGTTTATTTTTCAATTATATCATAAAGTTAGCGCTATCCAAGTGACAATAAACTTGCTAAAATGGATGTACACTGAAGGAGGTTTTTTCATGATCCAAAAAATACTTTTAGGCACTTACACCCGACGCATCAGTCAAGGAATCTATCAAATCGATCTGAATACCGACACTGAAACGTTAACTAATCTAGAATTAGTAACAGCGGAAATAAGCCCAACATACCTTACTAAAAGTAAAGAAGAAGTTCTTTACGCCGTTACGAGCCGTGAGGAAAAAGGCGGAGTGTCTAGCTACGACCCTCAAATCAATTTTTTGAATGCGGTGACAGAAGAAGGCGCTCCGCCATGTTATGTGGCTGTTGATGAAGCACGTCAATTGGTTTACGGAGCAAATTATCATAAAGGGGAACTGAACACGTACAAGATCCAATCAGACGGCTCCCTTGAAGCGGCTGCATCCCTTGCACATAAAGAACCAACAGGGCCTCACAAAAATCAAGACCATGCACATACTCATTATACCGACCTAGCGCCAGATCAACGCTTAGTCGTATGTGACCTTGGTACTGACCGTGTCTACACCTATGATGTTGCTGACAACGGTGCCGTTGAAGAAGTCGCGGTCTATGTCGCTGAACCTGGGACGGGGCCTCGTCACTTAGTTTTTCATCCGAATGAAACAACTGCCTACTTATTTGGTGAATTGGACAGTTCCGTTAGCGTCCTCAGCTACGATCAGACAGATGGCAGCTTCACTCAAAAACAAAAAGTTTCCACTTTGCCCGCAGACTTTGACGGTGAAAACGGCGGTGCTGCGATTCGCATCTCTAACGATGGGCGCTATTTGTACGCATCGAATCGCGGACATAATTCAATTGCCGTTTTCGCGATCACTGAAAATGGGCAACATATCGAAAACGTACAAAGCATCTCAACAGAAGGCGATTTCCCACGAGATTTCGCGTTAAGTCCTGACAACGCGTATGTCGTTGCAGCGAATCAAAACAGCGACAACCTGACGCTTTATCGTCGGGATGCCGAAAGCGGCCTATTGACAATGATCCAAAAAGACGTCTATGCGCCAGAAGCGGTTTGTGTCTATTTCGAAGCCTAGCTCAGTTCAAACGAGTTTCACGTGTTTTGATTTCATAGACAGTGTCAGTTAGTGTGGAGGGAATTGCTGATGAATAAAGAAGAAGTCATTGAGCGGCTTAAAAAGGATTTGGACTTGCCAAATTTTAAAGGGCGTCTTGATGAGAAGGACTACAGTGAAGAAGACTATCAAAAAATTAAAAACAATCTGAATGATTATTTCGAGAACTATGTAAGAAATATCGAAAATTAAACAATCCGGCTGACCTTAAGTGTGCACTTAAACGTCAGTCGGTTTTTATTATAAAAAATTTGGATCGACCAACACTAAAAAAGGACAAAAAAAAGCACCGATCGGCAAATCGGTGCTAAAGGAGTATTACCTAAATGTAATGAAAAAGAAAAGGTTGTTATTGGTTATGAATTAATAATACCCGAATCTTACCCATCTGTATTTAAAATAACGTTATAATAAAATTAGAAAACTTTTGTTCTCTTATTTTTTGGATTGTTCGCTATTTCAATAACAGGTTCGTAATTTTTTGGATTGTTTTATAAATTTTATCCGTTGCTTCATCTTGTTTTTTTTCTGCTGCATTGAAGGCTTCCTCATTTACTTCCGGCAATAAGCTGTCTGTCATTTCTTGGCAGCCTTCGACATATTGAATAAATGCGCGTTCAAATTTCTTATGATTGCCGATCACCTTTGCGGGTGGTTTCAACATGCTGATTTTTTCTAAATTTAATTCGTAGAACTGTGTCCCCTCTTTGAACAGCTCGTGGATCTCTGACAGGTGTTCTTGATCAAATTCAGTGATCGTCTTTTCATCTAAAGCAGTACGGATTTCTTCATAGCTTGGGTGTAACCGTTCACCCATCTTTTCAGTATTTTGAACGATCTCATTGATCTCTCTTGCATAGTATCCTGTATTCGGTCGCATTCCTTTATTCCCACTTTCTTTTCTGGATACCTTCATTTTACCGATTTTTCGCCATTATGCAAAGCTGTTCAGAAAAACTTAAAAGCCGCTTCATTTCTATGGGAAGAGATGCTATGGTTAAAGAAATTGTTTCGAATGGAGGATTTTCTATGGATACGATCATCCGAAAATGGCATAGAGACGATGCCGAAGAGCTGGCAAAAGTTTTGTCTAATAAAAACATTCATGACAACTTGCGAGACGGTCTGCCTTTTCCATACACTAAAAAAGATGCCCAAGCATTCATTGAATCTATGTTGCGTGCTGATTCGTCGAGCACATTTGCTTTCGCCATTGTTGATGGGGATAGAGTGATTGGCAGTATCGGTGTTTTTCGCTCGGAAAATATCCATCGGCGTACGGCTGAAATTGGGTATTATCTTTCCGAAAATGATTGGGGCAAGGGCTTTGCTACGCGAGCCGTGACAGCTGTTACGGCGTATATTTTCAAAGAAACCGATATTCTGAGGATTTTTGCAGAACCCTTTTCCACCAACAAAGCCTCTTGTCGATTGCTGGAAAAATGCGGGTTTCAATTCGAAGGAACCTTGCGGAAAAATGCGGTGAAAAACGGTGAAGTAAAAGACATGCACATGTATGCACTGATTAAATAAAAAAACTTCGCAGGAGATCGGATAAGGATCGCCATGCGAAGTTTTTTGGTTTATTTTTCTTTTAACGTTTTACGTTGGAAGAATTTCACGATCTCAACAATTGGAATAATCGCAAAGGAAGCACCGATCACGATCCCCCATTGATACAAGTCAAGATGTGCTACCCGGAAGACATCGTTCAGTCCTGGCACAACGATGATGACCATCATTAACACAAAGGATAATAAGATCGCCCAGTTAAAGCTCTTGTTGCGGAAGGCACCAACTTTGAACAAGGATTGATGCACAGATTTCACGTTGAATGCGTGGAATAGCTGCATTAAGCCTAACGTTGCAAAAGCCATCGTCAAGGCGTCCGAATGAATCTCTCCATAATTTGAATGAACCGGCCATTGAATCGCTGACCAATAAACAAACAATACGGTACTCGCTTCTAAGATCCCTTGATAAATAATACTTGAGAAGACGCCGCCAGAAAACAGATTTGAACTGCGTCCCCGTGGTTTATGCTGCATCAAGTCTTTTTCCGCAGGCTCCATTCCTAAAGCGATCGCAGGAAAAGTATCTGTTACTAAGTTGATCCATAATAAGTGGATTGGCAGCAAGGTATCCCAAGCAAGCAAAGTAGCGATGAATAACGTCAATACTTCTCCTAAGTTCGCAGCCAATAAATATTGAACCGCTTTTTGGATATTGGAGAAGACTTTACGTCCTTCTTCCACAGCAACGACGATCGTCGCGAAGTTGTCATCCGCAAGAACCATATCAGAAGCTCCTTTGGAAACCTCTGTCCCTGTGATCCCCATACCAATACCGATATCCGCTTGCTTCAAGGCAGGTGCATCATTGACGCCGTCCCCTGTCATGGCAACTACTTTTCCTTCTTTTTGCCACGCTTTGACGATCCGAACTTTATGCTCTGGAGACACACGGGCATAGACTGAATAATGCTCTACCTTCTGAGCAAACTCTTCATCTGAAAGTTCATTTAATTGCGCACCGGTTAAAACAGACGCATCGTCGCCCTTTTCGATGATCCCCAAACGAGCAGCAATCGCTTCTGCGGTATCTTTGTGGTCACCAGTGATCATAATTGGACGAACGCCCGCTTCTTTAGCCACACGTACTGCTTCGGCCGCTTCGGCACGTTCTGGATCGATCATGCCGACTAATCCAGCAAAGACCAATTCGTTTTCAACGACTTCCGTTTCTAATTCTGCTGGAACGTGGTCTACATATTTGTAAGCCATGCCCAATACACGCAGCGCTTGCTGCGCCATGTCTTTGTTATTCGCTAAAATATCTTGTTTTTCTTTCTCTGTCATAGGAACCACTTGATCATTCAACAAGATATGTGTCGTCCGATCAAGCAAGACATCTGGAGCGCCTTTGACAGCTACTAAGATTTTTCCATCTTGCTCTTCATGCAGCGTGCTCATCAGCTTACGATCTGAGTCGAAAGGCAGCTCACCCACGCGAGGTTCTGCAGCAACTTTTTCACGTACATCAAAATGATTATTCAATCCAAATTGCACAAGCGCTGTTTCTGTTGGATCGCCGATCAAACTGCCGTCTTGCGCGATTTTTGTATCGTTCGCATAGTTCATGACTTTCATCGCCATACTATCGCTAGGTACTTCGCCATTCGCATCGTATTGATGGTTGTCGACGTAAAGCTTTTCAACCGTCATCTGATTTAACGTCAAAGTCCCTGTTTTATCAGAAGCAATAATATCTGTTGAACCTAAAGTTTCCACTGCAGGCAATTTACGAATCACAGAATTTCGTTTAGCCATCACTTGGGTCCCTAAAGCAAGAATGATCGTAACGATCGCTGGCAAGCCTTCAGGAATAGCCGCAACTGCTAATGAGATCGAGGTCAAGAGCATATCGACCCACGAGGTATCGTTAAAGACAGTTCCTACGAAAAACATCACGACAGCAATAATAATAATAGCAAGTGTCAAGAATTTACCCAATTGGTTCAAGTTGTTTTTCAATGGTGTCTCTGTTTCATCTGCTTGTGCTAACATTCCAGCAATCTTACCAACTTCGGTATTCATTCCAGTATTCACGACCACACCTTTTCCGCGGCCATAGGTGACGTTACTATTTGAATACGCCATATTCACACGATCACCGATGCCCACTTCGCCTGCATCAATAACGATCAACTCTTTTTCTACCGGAACAGACTCTCCTGTTAAAGCAGCTTCTTCAATCTTTAATGAAGCGACTTCGATCAAACGTAAGTCCGCAGGGACCACATCACCGGCCTCCAGCATTACGATATCGCCGGGAACAAGATCGGTAGATTTCACAGAAAGGATATGACCATCACGTAAAACATTGGCATTTGGTGTAGACATTTCACGCAAGGCCTCAATGGCTTGTTCAGCCTTCGATTCTTGTACAACACCCATCACCGCATTGATGATCACAACGGCTAAAATAATGATCGAATCCACTACTTCATGAGAAACGACCGCAGAGATGACTGCCGCAAACAATAGGACGATAATCATCAAATCTTTAAATTGTTCTAAGAAGCGAGCAAGCATACTTTTCTTTTCGCCCTCTTCTAATTCATTCAAACCATACTCATTTAGGCGTTTTTCTGCTTCCGCAGTTGTCAGCCCTTCTTCAGTCGTTTGAACTTCTGCTAAAACCTGTTCTTTTTCTTCTGAATAAAAAGGATTTATCAGTTGTTGTTTTTTCTCCTCGGACATTTTTTTCCTCCTTAAATTAGTGTTCCTTTTGGAAGTAAAAAAAATAGACTTGTGTATGCGAAAGACACATACATAAGTCTCACTATTTAAGACAACACCAGAAAAATATCTTTTTCTTGCTGGTGGCGTTGCCACAGCTTGCGCTGCCAGTTACTCCCTCATGAATACAAAACGAATTATAGCATGAGAAAAGGCGGGAATACAATCACTACTTTTAAAATAATCGATTGTAAGAGCTTCCACTAGAGACTTTTATTCCAAAAATCTTCAGCTGTTCCTTGTTCCATGCCCATTATAAACTTTTCTCGAATATCTGGGTAGTGATTCGCCATGTTGGTCACTAAGTTCTTTATCTCTTCCCGTTTTGTTTTTTTATCCACAGGACAAGGATTAAAAACAACCGGCAGCTCTTCGCGTTTCACAAGGCGGATGATTTGTTTTTCTTCCAAATAGATCATCGGACGGATTAACGTTACGTTTGTTTTCGATAGATAGCTTTTTGGCTCAAAACTATTCATCCTTCCGTGAAACAAAAAGTTCATGTAGTAAGTCTCGATCGCGTCATCTACATGATGCCCCAACGCGACTTTTTGACACCCCAATTCATGGGCTCGATTGTATAAGATTCCTCGGCGTAGTTTTGCGCATAAGGAGCAGGGGGATTTTTCTTCCCGAATATCAAAAACAACTTTGGCAATGTTTGTCGGAACAATTTCTAATGGATACCCCAACTGTTCAACGAAAGCCTGCATCGGCGTAATGTCACACCCTTCAAATCCCATATCAAGCGCGATCGGTACCAGCTCAAAATCAAACCCCAACCTTCTTTGTCGACGAATCCGATCCAACAAATAAAGCAACGTCGTGCTATCTTTTCCGCCACTCATACCGATCGCCACTCGATCTCCTGGTTCGATCATTCCATGCGTTAAGATCGCACGGCGAACCGGATTGTAATAACTCTGATTGTCTTTCTTTTTAAATCCCATGGTTTACTCCCTTTGGTTTATTCAAAGAATGCTTCTTTTAAGCTGTATTGATTTCCGGATGTGATGTCATATTGGATCATTTGATAATCCTGATATAATTTTTCTTGCTTCTTGTTCAATCGAGCTTCTTTAAACCACTGCCCACTTTGATAGTACATTCCTTTTTCAAATGCTGGCAGCTCGTTTTGCAGTTCTACTAATAACTGCTGAAAGCCAGTCATTTGCAGTCGCCCTTGTTGAAAAAGATCTGCCGCAAAATAAAATGGACTTGTTGTCACCCGCTCGTTGTTCAACTGATGCCGGTTGTCGTACATGAGAAATTCAGTCTCATGTAATGGGTGTCCTTGATTCTTCTCTTGAATCTCCTCCGAATAAATCCCTGGCAAATGATCGCCCCAGAAGACGACCAATGTCCGTTCAGGCAATTTGTCCAGCTTAGTCAGAAAATCATTCAATGCTTCACTGCTGTATGCGACATCTTGCAAATAACTTCTTACAGCCATACTGTCTTCTCCTTTGACAAGATAAGGCAGTTCGTCGTATTTATTTTCATACGGCATATGCGTCTGCATCGTCACCAAGTGTAAGAATTGCGGTTGATTCTTTTTTTCTAATTGATCGAAGACTTCCTGATACGCTGCCTTATCGGAAATATAGGGATTGTTTTCGATTTTGTCTTTATGCGTCATCGTGCTTTCGTCGAGAAATTGATCGAAGCCGAATGTTTTATAAACGTCTTTTCTTTTGTACATGGATGTATTGTACGGATGGATCGCGGTTGTTTCATAACCTCGCTCTTTTAATGTCCCTACTAATGAAGGAAATGACTTGAATTCTGGTACCAGCATCGTATAAGGTGTCGTCATCTGTGCATTGAAGAGCTCCATTGAAAATCCAGTCAATGCTTCAAATTCGATATTCGCAGTACCGCCGCCGTAATTTTGCGAGAGCATTTGTCCGCTGTAGGTCGTGTCTGCCACCTCACGATACGCCTGCAATGGATCACCGCCATAGATCTCTAACCCTTTCAATCGGCTTGGATCGGAGAAGCTTTCACTCATCACATACACGATATTCGGCTTTTCTTCGGATGCGTTCTCCTTTTTCGGCTGATACTCTTCCGTGATTTTTTTGACTGCAGCAGCAGAATAGTTTGCGGGCTCCTCCATCGCATCGACAGGCAAATTGTATAGAAAACCGCCCATAAATCCTGTGTTGTAATAATTCATTTTCTGACTGTATGGAATCCACAACGCCGTCTTATTATAGGCTTCTCGCAAGACATTTCCCTGCTGATTAAAGCCGCCTGCATAAATCAAAAGACCACTCGTCAAAACAAAAATGCTCAAGCGAATCCATTGCTGCTTTTTCTTTAGTTTCAAACTCTTCTTTACACTAAAGACGATTAACAGCAACCCAATCACCAGAAGTAGTAAAAAGAGAATAAACACCGGTATTCCAACGATGTCGCGAATCATTCCAAATTCAGTAATCATTTTCAGATCATCGGGATAGATTGGTTCCATCCGATACTTCATTTTTAAAAAATTGGCGCTTCCCACACCGATCACGGTCAGAGCATAAAAAAGACTCCCCATTTTTAATGAACCTAGCAAACTACTGATCCAGCCATAAAAAACCAGCAGCACAAAACATCCTAAAAAGAATTTCTCCGTGTGCCAAGAAAAAGCGAATTTAAATGCCAAGTCAAAAGAAAAATCATTTTGCGTCAATTGAAAAAAAAGATTGGAAACAATAATTAACCCGACGATACCGATTCCGACTAGAATTGGACGCCAAGGAAGCTTTCGAAGTTTTTGCATATCTCTCTCCCATTCATACATTCGTAAAGATGTTCTCTCTACTCCTTAAAAGTTCTCCGAGATCTCATCCCTTGTTTTATCTAATTAGTTAGAATGCCTGCCATTCTGCGGCACCCTTTTCTTCTCAAAAAACAATTAGCGGCGATTCATAAAAATCGACCAATACCTTAAATAGTTTAGCGAGAAAACGGAACAAAGTAAAGAATGCCGACAACTTCCTTAAACTAAATTCATAGAACAATTTTTTAATGAGGGGAACAAAAAAAGCCTAGTGAAGAACGTTCTCCACTAGGCTGCATCATTCCTTCGATTATTTCCAGAAATCATCAAAGACCGTAATTGGTAAATGACGTTTATGCTGCGTTTTGTTCCACCAATTTTCGATCGTTGCTTGGGCACTCGCTTCAATTTCTCGACCTTCCAAATAGTCGTCAATGTCATCATAAGTGACCCCAAGTGCGACTTCATCCGCAATCAATGGTTTGCCATCTTCTAGATCGGCTGTTGGAACCTTCAAATACAAGGATTCATCTGCGCCCAATTCCTTCAGCAGCATTTTTCCTTGGCGCTTGTTCAAACGGAACAACGGCAAGATGTCTGCACCGCCATCGCCAAATTTCGTGAAGAAACCTGTGATATTTTCCGCTGCATGATCTGTTCCGATTACGGCACCTTGATTGTCTCCTGCGATCGCATACTGAGTAATCATTCGTTGACGTGCTTTGATGTTTCCTTTATTGAAGTCACTGATAGCGACTCCTGCTTCTTCTAAAGCCGCCACTTCAGCATCTACCGCTCCTTTGATATTCACGCTTAAGCTTACATCTGGTTTTATAAACACCAAGGCTCTCTTTGCATCTGCTTCGTCTGCTTGCGCGCCATAAGGCAAGCGAACAGCAAAGAATTTGTAGGCCTGATCCCCAGTTTCTTCACGCATTTCTTCCATTGCAAGTTGTGCCAAACGACCTGCCAATGAAGAATCTTGACCACCGCTGATTCCCAATACAAAAGATTTCAAAAATGGGTGCTTTTTCAAATACGCTTTTAAAAATTCAATACTTCTCCGAATTTCTTCTTGAGGATCAATCGATGGTTTTGTTCCTAATTCCTTAATGATCTCTTCTTGCAACGTCATGACGACTCCACTCCTTTAATCTTCTTCTTCCGTTTTTACCATAGATTTACGCACTTGGTCCATAATTTTGTTTTTATGGTTCCAGCACTCAGTTGAAAGATCGACTGGATATTTTTGTGGATTAAGGTCACGTTTATACTCTTCCCATAAGGAATCCAAACTATCTTTAGCCGTTTGCTTCACAATTTCTAAATCAGGCAGTTCATAGACGCGCGTTCCTTTTACGAAAATGTCTTTTAAGACTGGACGCGCTTCAAAGTTTTTAACTGTTTTATTGATATAAGGATAGACGGGATGGAACATGTAGATTTCCTTTTCTTCTCTCGGGTCTTCATCCCACAAAGTCACATAATCCCCTTCTGATTTGCCATCAGATTTACGCGTGATCCGCCACACTTGCTTTTTCCCTGGCGTCGTGACTTTTTCTGCATTGCTGGAAAGTTTGATGGTGTCCATCATCTCTCCCTCTTTGTTCTCAATCGAGACTAATTTGAAGACAGCACCAAGAGCCGGTTGATCGTAAGCTGTGATCAGCTTCGTTCCGACACCCCATACATCGATCTTCGCATGCTGCATTTTTAAGTTGAGAATGGTGCTTTCATCTAAATCATTCGATGCATAGATTTTCGCATCTGGAAATCCTGCTTCATCTAATTGTTGGCGGACACGTTTCGAAATATAGGCCATGTCACCGCTATCGATACGTACACCTAAAAAGTTGATCTTATCGCCCATTTCTCGTGCAACTCGGATGGCACTTGGCACGCCTGATCGGATCGTATCGTACGTATCAACTAAAAAGACACAATCCCGATGTGTTTCTGCGTAAGCTTTAAATCCTTCGTAATCGTTGCCGTAAGACTGGATCAATGAATGCGCATGCGTGCCGCTATCTGGAATACCAAAAATTTTTCCAGCACGCACATTGCTTGTTGCATCAGCACCACCAATATAAGCCGCTCGTGTTCCCCATATAGCAGCATCTAATTCCTGTGCACGACGTGTCCCAAATTCTAATAAAGGATCATCTCCAATAACGGATTTAATGCGCGCCGCTTTGGTTGCAATCAAGGTTTGAAAGTTTACGATATTCAACAATGTCGTTTCGACCAATTGGCATTGCAGCAGTGGTCCTTCCACCTGGATGATCGGTTCATTATTAAAGACCAATTCACCTTCTACCGCTGAACGAACGGTACAAGCAAATTTGAAATCTCGCAAATAATCGATAAAATCTGCCGGGTAATGTTCCACTTCACTTAAATATGCCAAGTCACTTTCACTAAACGTCAAATCTTCCAAATATTTTACAAGTCGTTCTAGACCAGCAAAGATGACATAGCCATTATCAAAAGGCATATTACGGAAATAACACTCAAATACGGCGTGAAGATCCGCTCGACCCGTCTCCCAATAAGTTTTCATCATATTGATTTGATAAAGGTCCGTATGAAGTGTCAAACTGTCATCTTCGTACAACTTTTTCATAGTCATGCTCCTCATTTGTTTTTAGTAATTTAAACTATTTCACTCATTATATCACAAGAGTTCTGGGGGCGGCATTCTAGCCTCCTTACAATTGAACTGAATTTCGATGCCTATAAAGGAACACGGGGAAAAGTTTTACACTCTTCCCCGTGGTACGATTATTTTTCTTTTGAGACTTTATATTCCACAGCAATAATATCTTTGTATCCTTCTTTAGGTCGGATTCCAGCCTGCATCATTTGTTTTTTATACCCGACATCGACAGTCACATCTTTCCGATCAACTTTCAATAAGCGATGGATGATCGTATCGACTTCTTGATGACTGATTTTCCGCTGACGATTGATCAATAATAAATCGATCGTATCAAAGCGATCCGCATAGATAATTTTTGTTCGGTCGTAGGCGTACAATTTAAGCAACTTGATAGCCGGACGCTGCTCAAACAGGTAACCCGTTAAATTTGGATAGAGTGTTTCTAAATTAACATTGCTATTCAAAGGTGTCTCAATTAATTTCATTCAGTAAGCCCCTTTTCTATATCATTTAGTCGAATGGACTGTTTTCTTTTTCTTCATTCATTATTTTAACATATGGAGCAAATGTTTTTTAATCAATCAAAAAAATTTTTTTAGAAAAGAAAAAAATCCCGAGGCATCTGCCTCAGGATCACTTTTATTGTACGATTGATTCTACTTGAACTGTTTTTTGGACAGTTTCTGCCGCTAATTTTCCTGAAGTTAACGCCCAAGCGTTGTTCGCACCTGATGGAGAGTCGCTTCCCATTACACCACCGACTACTTCTCCAGCCGCATACAATCCTTCGATCGCTTGATCGTTGCGATTCATGACTTGCAGGTCGCTGTTTGCCACCAAACCACCCATTGTTGTAGCAAAACGTGGTTTTTGCTCGATCATGTAATAAGGACCTTCACCAACTTTTTCTTGCAGGAACTCTAGCTGACGGTCAAAGTCTTCGTCTTTTTGCTTCTCTACCCATCCGTTATAGCGGGCAACAGTATCGACCAAACTTTCACGAGACATATTTGCCTTTTCAGCCAATTCTTCTAAGGTAGCTGCTTGGAAAATTTGCGGTGTTTCTGCTTCGTTTTCGATCCAGCGTGCCAAATCTTCTCGTGTAATGCCGCCTTCTTCAACAGCTTCTGTAAAGATTTCAAAGTGCTTGGCATCCATCAGTAAGAACAGCATTTGCGGATCTTGCTGTAGAAGTACTTTCAAAATTTCTTTATTACTAGCCCGCTCATTGATCACACGTTTTCCTGAAGTATTTACTAGTAGGCCATTACGCTTCAAGACTTCGATATTTCCGCCAATCGTTGATTTAGCATAGCCTTGAGAAACCTCTACACCATTCGGATAAATTTTCCCATATTCCATTAAACGTGTTGCTGCATTTAGCTCTGGAGTCGTTGTCATCAGAATGCCGTCACCCGTAGATGATTTCGTTCCGTAGAACAAAATATTGTTTAACTCTTGACTCAACAGATTTGGATTGTTTCCGTAACCGCCAGTTGTTAAGATCACTGCTTGCGCATGAATATTATGGCGTTTCCCCGTATCCTCTACCGCTGTCAAACCTGTAACTTTGCCATTTCCATCTGTCAATAAGCTTTCAGCCTTTGTTTGAAGATAGATCGTCACGTTGCTTCTTTCCAACGCTTTTCTTGCACTTGCTGCAAAGCCATGACCGCCATCTTCGTAAGCCAACTCACGATTTTTCCGATATTCTGCGAGCGTATGCAGACCGTTCTTCATATCGTATTCAACGCCCATGTATTCATGGACCCAGTCTGTCGTCTCTCCAACATTTTCAGCCAATGTCGTCAATAATTCTGGTACGTTCAGTCCGCTGCCGTTTGCAAGGAAATCTTCCACCATACATTCAGCCGTGTCATCGCTGACCCCTGCCGCTGCTTGTAATTTAGAGCCCATAACAACTTGATTTCCGCCGCTGATTGAAATCGCGCCGCCTACGAAACTCAATTTTTCTACTACAATCGTTTTAAGACCCATTTGATCTGCTCGCAATGCTGCCGAGATCCCTGCAGCTCCTGACCCAACGATCACGACATCTGCTTCTTCTTCAACAACTTCTTTAGACCATTTAATGGTTGGTTTTGGACGTGCCTTTAATACTTCAGAGCTGGCTCCTGCCATCTCGACAGCTTCAGCAACTCCGTCAATCAGCCCTTGGCTAGAAGCAGAAGCCCCTGAGATCACGTCTACATTCAGGGTTTGACCATCAATGATTTGTTGCGGCAAACGAATGAATACTTGATCCGATAATCCTTCTGACTCATTGCTTTGATCCGCTTCGATTTTTTCGATTCGTTCTTCAGAGAATGTCACATTCATTGCAAGCTCGCTGTTATGACCCTTTGCTTCCACTGTATAGGTCCCTGGCTTGAATGTCAGTTTCACCTTTTGCAGTTCTTTCAATCGTTCATGTTTGCGTTTTTCTTCTTCTGGGTCAATGACCATATATGACATGAAGTCCCACAATGGTGTTGGGATCAACAATTTGCGTTGCGCACTCACATGTGCGTAATCAATCACTTCTTGCCCTTCCTTGATCATGTTTACCCAGTTTGGTTCGATCAAGAATCCTTTACCAACTGCCAGCAAATCATAGCCAAGTTTCATGGCATCTTCAGCATCTGCACGTTGCAAGATCGATCCTACACCCATGATTGGGATTTGAGCCAATACAGGAGAACGTTGTGCTAAGTATTTTGTGATCAATGGTTCTGGATCATCAGAATCAACAATCGATGGACGGGTATAAGCCCCCATTGAAAAGTGGAAATAATCCGGCTGTAATTCCGCAAGCGTATTCAATAAATACATCGTATCGTCAAAATGAATTCCTGGCTCTTCCAATTCTTCAGGAGAAAAACGATAGCCGACGATAAAGTTTTCCGCGCCTTGTTCTTTTGCAACGCGTTGAACTTCTTTCATCACTTCTAATGGAAATTTCGCCCGCTTCTCACGGCTGCCGCCCCATTGGTCCTCACGACGATTTGAATGCGGAGAGAAAAACTGTTGCAAAAGAAACGTGTTCGCACCGTGGATTTCCACACCGTCAAAGCCTGCTTCAATCGCACGACGAGTCGCGTCGCCGAAAAATGCAATCATTTCTAAAATCTGTTCTTCTGTCATTTCACGAGGGACAGGTGCGTTAGGTCTCAATGCTGCCACTGGACTTGCTGAAATCGGTACTGCACCGCCGTTGATTTCAGGCCACGCCATTCTACCTGCATGATAAATTTGCATGATCGATTTTGAACCTTTTGACTTGATCGCTTGTGCCAATTCAGTCAAACCAGCAACTTTTTTATCTGTATCTACACCCAAAGCTCCAGGAAATCCTCGGCCTTTATCTTCAATAAAGCAACTTTCAACGATGATTGCAGCCGCATCGCCTGAACGAAATGCATAATAATCAATAATTTGCTGTGTGATTTCTCCGTCATAAAAAGCGGATTGTGTTGTCATTGGCGACATAAACAAACGATTCTTAAAACTTGTCCCGGATGCTAACGGAATCTCATCAAATAAATTTCTTAACATATGGTTCTCCTTTCAAAATAAACGCTTTATTCATCAAATTCTTTTGATATGTAACAAACTTCACATGAATTGTCATACGCGTGCCAAATTATTTTTTTCATTTCTTCTATACATTAGCCTGCTGCTCCATTTACGTTGAAACATTCTTTTGATAATTTGTGAACAAGGAAGTACACTTCCTTCTTACGCTCATTGTAAGAAATTTAATCAATAAATTCCAATAGTTTATTTACATATAATCAATAGATTTTGTTTATGTATTTCTATTCCGATTAGTACCTTCTTTTTTAATGACAGAAGGAGTCACCCACCGGAAGCAATTTCAGAGTTCTTTCCTTGTGGATTACTGATTTTTTGACACCCATTCTCGTTTATGAATACGCAAAAAGAAGCCACCGGGAAAATTCCCGATGGCTTTGAGAGTGCTTTCTATCTTAGCATTTCTTACATCATGCCGCCCATCAAACTGAACGTTTTATCACTTGTTCAAACTAGTCAAAAAACGCTTTAAACCAATGTTTAATAACAATTTATTCACGATAAAAATTCGAGCTAGAACGGACTAGTTAGACTTTTTTGCCCCTTTTTTGCCCCTTTTTAGTCTTAATATTCTGCCTATGCTATACTAAATTCGAGGTGATTATAAGGATACATTTACTGGAATGCTAACAAAAATTAAATTGATTGAAGAAAAGCCACTGCTAGTGAGATTCACATTAGCAACAGAGGAAACCCTAATCAATTGTATAATCACGAAAGAAATATTGAGTAGACAAATAATGATGCTGCCGGATGACAAATATACAGTAGCAGTGAAAGGTCATTTCAACAAGACAAATCAATTAGTCGTCCAGGAGCTGCGTATTCTAGACAAAGATGAATTTACCAATCGTCTAGGAATATAATCTTTTCTAATGATCCGTGCTACCAAAAAACTGTTGCTGGTGATTATATACTATAGAAAACAGTTTGTGGTGAAGAAGTTTGGAGTTATTAGCAAGACGAAGATAATGATGAATTTTTAGACATTGACTGTTTAATTTCTTATTTTCAATGGTAGAATAAATTTATCCATTATTAAAATGAAAGAAGGAGAATGATTTTGAAAAAGATTTTAGGTTTGTTTTTTAGTTTGGTGGTAGTTTTAGTTTTGTCTGGATGCGGTGACACAAATAGTACATCGAAAGGAACAGACAGTTCATCTAAAAAGTCTGAAACATCAGAAACATCTTTAGTCAGTGATACAAATTCTAAACAAGAAAGTTCTTCATTCAAATTTGAAAAACTTTATTCTACAAACTGGAGTGAAGATTGGCACGGCCTTACTACCAAAATAGATAAAGTAAAGATTGTAGAGCCTCATGACCCTGAACAAAATTTAGATGGCTCAACAACAGCTTTGGCAGTTGGGGTTAATTTCACCATTACAAATAACTCTGATAGAGATATTATGGTCTATCCAAATCAAGGAAACATAGTCATCGGTGATCAGCAAGGAAAAGTTAATTTATCAGATAGTAACAATGATTTAGGTGGAACAATTTCGCCCGGAGTTACAAAAACTGGAGTAATTTCATATTCCTTATCAAATCAGATTGATGCTTCTTCAATTAAAGATCTTCGAGTCTTATGGAAAGCAACGGACACAAAAGTTGAAAATGTTGATGATTATACAAAAAGTTACGACATCTCTTTAAATCTTCAATAAAATAAGACATTAAAAAGCACCCTCCACAACCAACTAAGGCTGTAGAGGGTGTTTTTTAATGTACCCTGTAGGGCTCGAACCTACGACCGGACGGTTATGAGCCGTCTGCTCTAACCAACTGAGCTAAGGGTACAAAAAAGCCGCCCCTAGGAGGAGACGGCCGATAATTCAACTAATTTTTATTAAGCTTTTTGAATGTTTGTAGCTTGAGGTCCACGTTGGCCTTCTTCTACGTCGAAAGTCACTGCTTGACCTTCTTCTAAAGTTTTGAAGCCGTCGCTTTGGATAGCTGAAAAATGTGCAAATACATCGTTGCCATCTTCACCAGTAATAAATCCAAAACCTTTGTCTGCGTTAAACCATTTTACTGTACCGTTATTCATGTATATTTCCTCCTGTTACGTATCAAGTACGTTCTTTTTCGCAATTAATTGTTGATAGTAAAAGGATTTCAATACGGTTAAATATATACAGTCCACATCACATTTCAAAATCGATTACTTGAGAAGCATAACATAGTTTGGCAGCATTAGCTAACTATTTATTTTATTAGTCATTATTGAAAAGTATTTTAGCAATTATATACTCGCAATTATGTACCCCGCAGGCCTTGAACCCGCGTCTTCCGATATGAACCGGAGTATTCTACCAATTGAACTAAGGGTAATTTTAAATGAGTATTATTATTTTTTAAACGTGTTATAATACAGAAATAGAACGCCGGATACAGTCCGCTTCCCCAAACGACTGTATCTGACGCTCTTTTTTATGGGCGAGTGACTTCCCATGACAATAAACTTACCCATAAATCGTTTTCTTTGCAAATGATACACTCATTGAAAAGTGATACACTACACAAAGAAACAACCAGTCCGCACACGACTGGTTGCCGATCAAGATGAAACTTAGTTATGAAAGAAGTAAGGTTTAACGAAAACCTTAGCCATATTATGCCTTGATATTCGATTTTTTTCAAGCGGATTCTTATTAATAAAAGTGTTTATACCACCACAAAAACAACCAACCTGAACAAAGGCTGGCTGCTGATCAAGAAAAACTTTCTTATGAAAGAAGAAGTAAGTATGGTAACTTACGACTTATACTATAACTCTTTGACCATTAAATTACAATTGTTTTTTAATACTTAAATCCTTTAATATGCGTTGGATTAATTCCAACATCCTTCGTTTTACCCATTTCTTGAATTTCCTTCAATACAATAGGCGCATCTGTATTGTTAAACCCTTCCCCTTTAACGCGAACGTCATAGGTTCCATAAGAATTCGCTTCTGCGTATGTTTGACCATCTAGTAAGATGTCTTTCAAGAAGTCGCGCATGTGGCCTTCCATCTTCTTGCTTTGCTCATCATTCAAATTCCGTGCCTCGATCTTGATTATAGGTTTGTCTCCATCAACGATCGCAATGTTTTGCTGCATGTAGCCTGGATAGTATGTTTTAAGCTCTTGCTTCAAACGATTGACCGCATTCTCATACTTCCATTTTGAATCGCAAGTGATAACCAGCGTATAGACTTTGTTCGGCTGCAACACACGTTTCACTTGGTCACGAAGCAACGTCCAGGCGTATTTCGTTTGAATACGCTGAACCATTTTTACCGCCTGATCTTTAGAGACGTTATCAATCGCAATGCCGTTTTTATTTTCAGAAGGTTGAGGTTTAGGTGAAGGATTCGGTGTAGAACCATTCATGTATTTTTGAATTTGAGCAATAAAATAATCTTGCATGATCGTCCAATCTCCATGCACCGATACCGATCTATGCGGACAGGCGGTGGCTGAGAATTGTTTGTGCAAGATTACCGTATTTCTATTCGGTTGTAGTCCATAGCGTTTTAAAATTTCAGCAGCTAGTTTTACTGAACGATCTTCATTATTTCTGAACGTGTCTAGATTTCCCATAGATTGACAAGCTTCAATCCCTATATAATTCGCATTCCCATTTGCATTCGCTGTATGCCATGCCATATTTGCTTCATTCTCAACTTGTAAGATACCGTCACTACACACATACCAATGGGCGAAACCCAGCTCTGCATTATGACTTGGTAACCAATTTCTATAAAAAGTAGTAGTAGCGCCTTCCGAAGCTGCATCATTGTGGATAACCACTCCATAGGGATTTCTTCCACGGCCGCCTGCAATACCTGACATTAATTGCATGTTAAGCCACCTCCATCAATTTATGATTAGGGAGAGATAACATGTATTCTCCTGCTTGAACCTTCGTAAAAATGTCATTCGAACGGAGAACCTTATACTTCCCGTTTAACTTGAAAAAATCTCCAACAGTAAATCCATCAAATTCTCTTTCGATCCCTTCCGAAGTGATTTCAGAAAATCCATTTTCTATATAGGTATCTGTGACTTCTACGCCACCTTTTCCGAAAGAATCTAATTCAACGAATTCGTCACCAACTTCTTTCACAATAAAACTGCCAATTGCTGTGACAAACTTTCCTTCTTCAAACATTAGTCATTCCCTCCTAAATTCAATAGTTTTGTAAAGACTTGATGTAACCCTGTAGAGGCTAACCCGCTCACTGCACCATAGACAATGGATTCCACACTGACGCCATTCATTACTGCGCCCAATGCAGCTCCTAACACTGCCACAATCAGTGGGATATATAAATTAGCCAATTTATTAAATAGTGGTGTCGCTTTAATTACGTAGCCTACAATCAAACACGCGACAACAATTACTGGTACAAAGTTTTCTGTAATAAAAGATAGATCCATTTTTATCTTCCTCCTAAAAATTTAAGTAGCTCCATAATAAACGCAAAAATAACCGCTGCAGACCCGCCAATACCTAGAATCATTTTCCAAAGATTTTCCGTATTCAGTCTCTTTAATTCATCCGAACGCTTCTCAGCATCCGTGTTCCGTGTCAGTATTGCGTTTAAAATTTCATTATTTTGTTTCATCTGTTCCGTGTTTTGTTCACGCAAGTATTTATTTGATTCATCCACTCGAATCAAACTTTCATCCATTGTTTTTTGCATTGCTAAGGATCGCTCGTTCAATCGTTTAATATCTTCGTCATGTTTATTCAGTTTGTCTTCATGCTGTTTGACTTGTGCTTCTAGTTCCATCCACCTGACTCCCCCTTCCAATCAAAATAAAAAGCACACTCGAAAGTGTGCTGAAATACTCTTTTTGCTATTTAACCAATACATAGTGAAATCTAATCTAACCAGTATGTGAGTTGGTTTAAATAAATATATTCTAAGGTTGTTCCCGATTGATTGCCTACACCTAACCATCCAGCGTTTGTAGTAGCGACTCTACCCATAAATGATAAATGGTTCGTCGCACCGGTCACAATTGTTGTTTGTGGTGCGCTGATTGTAGTTCCTAACGTAGCCACTACTAAACTACTGGAACTAGACGTCAAATTGTGCGTAGCACTAGCACGAACAGCACCCCTAAATTCTACCTTCTTACGTGTTTTACCACCATTAGGATAAACAATCACCCTATACTGAGGTTTAGCATTATCCGCAACTTCAGCCGTTGATGCAAGAATTAAGTCTACCCAGTCACCAACTTGAACTAATTCTGTCTGGCGTGCTACGGGATTGTCAGACAGTTTTGCCATTGGATAAATAGGCTCATTGTCACTTGAACGAATTTCTTCAATGGTCAAATTCATTAGCGCCAAATTATATACTTGTTTGCCGCCTCTAAGAGAAGACCGTATCCATAATTTGTCCCCTTCATTTACATCGACAATACCTGTACCTGTATAAGCCCACGATAGTTTTAGAGTACCGTCCGATAGGCGAGTAGACCCCTGTGAAGCAAAGTCCATATATACATTATTAACGGCAAGATGAGTGTAAATATAGTCAGAAGGACTATTAGTAGCTTCTGGAACGAAACGGACGTTTCCTGACACTTTCAACCTACATTTTTTTGTAATTGTCAATGTAGTATCAGAGTTGATTGTATACGGTCTATTATTCACATAATTTGATGAGCCGCCTACACTAGCACCAATTGGAAGTACTAGACCATCTGTACTAATACTCGCTAATGCGGTACCCATTCCAAAATGTTCTTCGAATACGATGCTGCCAGCTGTGGCCTGCTTCAATCCTTTGGGTGTTATCATTACATCGTCACGATCCCCAATTAATATTTCTTCTGCTGATGCTGGCGAACCACCAGCTATTAAATGCCAATCAAAGAATTTCAAAGTAGGATTTTGCGTTGATTTCGTCACATAGCCATCCTGGTAGCGCGTATAAATCCTACCTAAATCTGGATACATCGCCATTTGTGATGTTTCTACAATGAAATCAGAGTCTCTTCGATTACTTACTAATAAATACCCTGTACCACTCCCAGATAAACCACTCACATTTGGCATATTTGCTGGCGGAAAAATATTTTGAAATGGATAAAAACCGATTTCCCATATCTTATTGGCGTCGTCAATCGATTGTAGTTGATCCTTTAAGGTATACGCTAACGACACCTCACTTTTCTTCGCAAAGCGATCGTCCGCTTGTGTCGTGGTATAAAAATTGGCTTTTTTAAATTCGTCTAATGCTTTTTGAACCATATCAATCGCTTGTGTAACACTATTAGAAATAGTATTCCTTCCCTCTGCGACATATTGATTCACTACACCAAGGAAATTTGAAGCCGTTGTATCAATTACAGAAACAAAATCAGTCATTTGATTTTGTATGTTTGTGATATTATTTTGAATAGCACTAAAAGAGGCGTCTGTCGAACGAATATAATCAGATTGTTGTTTTTTCAATTCATCCATGTTTTTCTTTTGTAACACTTGAAGTTCTGCAACCAACTTATTGTATTCGTTAATCACCGTTTCCGCCTCTTCAGCGGTTATATCTGCATTATCGAATACCAATATTTCGAAATTCCCACTAGAGAAAATTTTGCCGTCCTTACCGGTAAATAAAAAGTAGGCTCGTTCATAAGGACCCGCAATACTAAAAGCAGCACTTGGAAAGGTATATTGGAATAATCCTTTTGTAGAATCAAGAATTTTTACGCCAGCTGAGTCACTGATTATGGTCTGATTATCCTTTGTGTTTCCCATAAAAGAGATTGAAACATCGGTTAAATTCAAAGGGGCTCCATCACTACCTATGACACTTACTTTTTCAGTGGGACTATTATTGTCTCCCACCCGACCATGAACAATGTGACCACCAGTCATTTCTTTATTAATATCAAGAGTCAACATATTCAATTACTCACCTCTTTCACTTTTTCTTTAAATTCTTGCGGTCCCCAAATTTGCTCAGTTTCTTTATTATCTATTTCTTCAAATAAAACCAACCGTTCATTTTCGTACCCCATTCGTTTTGCTTTCAATTCGTAGGCGAATCGGACCCTTGGTTGATCGGAACAAACTAAAAAGGCATCTGATCGAAAATCAGATACCCACACTCGCGCATTATCATAAACCTGTAAAAAAACTTCATAAGGGATGTCTAAATTGACGGTATCACTAAAAATTGGATCGATTGATACCCAAACTTCACAATCAGTGTTTGTCACACTTCTGCCAATATCCCCTAAATAACTTTCCGTTGTTTCGTACGCTGGTGTTGCTCGAACACCCTCTCGAGTCGGATGAATCGCATTTTTTGTTCCTGTTACACTAAATCTTGGAGCATTAATTGAAAAACTATCACTCAAATCATAAAGGGCTGTTGTAGAGGAAACAAACCATCCCCTATCTGTCAGTCTCGCTTCTTTTGAAGGATCATAATAAAGAAATAAGCGAAGTGTTTTGTGTGCCCCGAGTTGAAGCGCAGGAATATATTCCGCAGAATTCTCTTGGCCAACGCCCCAACCTGTAATAGCAGCTTCTTTATTACTTCTATTGTCTCTAAATCTAATTTGAGCGTTTGAATAGTCAACAGTTGTTGTGCCTTGATTGGCTTTCTGTACTGTTTTCATTTCTCCGTTAGTAATGTCTATTTTTAGGTCTTTCCCTATAATTTCACCTTGTTTAAAACTTACTTCGCCACTTGTAAGATCGATCATTATGTTCTTGCCTTGAATCTTAATCGCTCGCAAGATACCTGTATTTACAACACTAGCATTAACACCTTGAGCTGTGAGCGCATTTTCGAAAGTTTTACCCCCATCAGTTGATACGCCAATACCTGCAGAGTTCATGAGAACGAGCCTGTTGCTGTCTTCTTTTTCCACAGCTAGGATACCGTTATTCGTAAAGCGCACCTCTGTTTGGGCTTCCAATAAGGCGTTTGTCGCATTTCGTATGGCATCTGTTAACCATTCATTGGGAATAGGCTTTACACCATTCATAATGTCAGACCAGTTTTGGGAATTACTTGCATCTGCCTGATTCTTTTGATCAACCAAATTTAGTGAATTACAAACCACGCTTTTTTCTAATGATTCGCCAAGTACATCGAACGACTCTTCGATCCCTACGATGCGTATTTTTTGTTGGAAGTGAAGTTCTTCGTTAATTGCAGAAATATAGTCTCCTGGATTAGGGAAAGCATAGTTGTACCCGGCTTTTTGTAAATCCTCTACAGTCAAAGAAACAGAGATACTGTAGGAAGATTCCACTAGTTCTTTCAGTCTGACTAACATGCTTTCTGTTTTCGTGTACCGTTCATCGACAACTGGATCAGATTCAAGTATTCCATAAATATCCGCTAACGGACTCTTATACGTCGCTTCCAACCTTCCTTTTGACTCATCATCAGGATCGACAAATGCACCGAAACCTTTCGCGTAAGTGACGAAGTCCCCGATATTTTGTTCCAATCCCAGTTCCTGCATATTGAATCCTTTACGGACAATCGTTGAAAGATCACTACCCAATTTTTCTACAATTGTTACCGTTTTTCCCACTACTTTGAATTCAGTCGAGGTGCTATTAATAAAGTCGTTAAATAAAGCAAGCCGATTCTTCATGCCAAAGTTCTGTTTTTCAAAAGCAGGTAACGAGGCGCTTAAAGAATAGTTATAGCCGCTATTACTGAAGATTAAATCTAAATATGTCTTCGCCGTATTCGACCCATTTAACAATTCATAAACAGACGATTTTCCCATTTTATAGAAAAACTCATGGATCGCATCAAACTCCACTGTGACGGATTCACCGTTATCAACGGGTAAAGCATACGTAATGTAAAAAACTTCCCCTTTAAATTCGAGCGACCAGCCACGATCAATCCCACTAATAACTTCATCTCCAGTATAAATCGTCCCTTTAATTGATTTTTCTCCATTTACTTTATGGCTATAAGAGACCTCAGCGAGAGCAACAAAGGCTTCTTTCCTAACATTTTTAAAGACTGCCATTAATTATCACCTCCAAATCTATCTATAAAAATCAACTTTATTTAAAAGTTGTATCGAAGCATTACTCATTGAAGTGTTATAAGGAAGAAAACCTTCTTGATTCGGCTCCAATACGAAATACTCCAAATTGGTTTTATCATTAATATTCAAACTATTTAATGTAAACGCGGACCCCTCCAAACGAAAGACATCTCCACTTACAATTGTTTTACTCCCTGTGTAACGAAATACTTTTCCACCTATCGTAAAGGTAAACGTATTACCAGAACTTGCTTTTGCCGTGAGTTCGACAGACCAAGGCCACTCCAATTGGCTACATGGCGCAGTTCCTTTGTATTCAATAAAACCACTTTTAGCAGGTAGCTCAAGCGTCTTAGGGATTGTCACGCCAAAAGGAATATCTGCTGTAACAAAAGTAAAACTAACCTCGTAGAGTAAACCGCGGCTACTGTAACCCATAAAGGAATAGTCTATTTCACCATCTAGTAATACGTTGTAACGGTAATGGTACTTTCGTTGACTTTCTGACTTAAATAAATCAAATCCACTTTTTTGTCCAGGCCGTTCGAAATCATAAAGAGCTCCAGTGTTGTACATTCGAGTAATAAAATAAGGTTCGGTATCGGCAAAAATACCGTTAAGCTTATCTTTCATTAATTCATCTTGTAATTCATCGGGCACATAGAACTTACCTACGACAGATATCTTCTTTTCAGTAAGTGTTGCCCCCATGAACAAATTGCCGTTTTTACCGTTGATTCTCTTACGATTTGATTCAACAACGGCATTCGAGACCTTAATGTCCTGAACAAGGACGCCCAAGGAGGACATTCTTGTCTTTAAGTCATCTTTTTCAATGTATAAATCCATCTATGTTCCTCCTATCAGCTCTTATTAATCAAATTGATTCGATTTGAATTTCGTGCGTCCTTTTGCTTCACTATCGTGTAAATCTTGTCACCAACCAGTTCATTATGAACTTCAAAAACGGGCTCTTTAAGCTGACTGTTTTGCACGTCGTCACTTAATTCACCCATCGAAGAATTGATTTTACTTGTCACGCTTCTCGTATCCGCCGTAACAACAGAGCGTGCAGAATACTCTTGATCTGAAATAGCATTTGCATAAGCAAACGCCTGCTCGTCAATTTTCGGCAACATCGCTTGCATCCCATTGACTAATCCCGAACCGATAAAACCACCGATCTTAGCCATAACACGCGAAGGTGAATGGATATCCAGTGCAGCCCTCATCTGGTTAGCGACATTACTAGCAATGGCATTCGCTGTACTGTAAATCGCATTCGAAGCACTTACTAAACCATTGTTCAATCCAATTCCTGCGTTATAGCCAACAGAGTATAAAGAACTACTCAAGTAGTTAAAGGCCGAGGAAATGCGATTAGAAACATCAGAAGCAGTGGATACCATATTGCTCATTCCACTAGAAAATGCACTACTCATCTGATTCATGCCCGAAGACATCGTTTGAACCATGTTTCTAATAGATTGCGTATTAGCACTAGATATACTAGAAAATCCGCTGTTCACTGATTTGGAAACGTTGCTCATTGCTGACGAAACCGTCTGACTCATGTTGTTCATCGATTGATTTACATTCCGAGTCATCGTTGATATTTCTTGAGTTGATCCTGTGTTGATGTTTTTAGCATTGTTTGTTACGTTTTTGTACATCGTTGCTGAAGCGTCTGAAGCACTAGCAGAAGCTTGGTTCATATTTTGGCTTACTGCAGATGATACACTCGCCGTTGTCTGATTCACACTTCCGTACATGCTTTGGAAATCTCTAGAAACATTCGCATTTGCTTGACTGGCATTATTGGTAGCGGATGTTGAGGCCGATTGGGTATTTTGACCAACAACATTGGCTAGATTGCTTGTACTTGCAGAAACATTACTTTGCATACCTTGATATTGCGAGGTAGACTGAACATTTGCATTGGCCGCCGCATTAATCGCATTATTTGAACTCATGGTACTCAAGTTACTAACATTCGTATTCATCTGATTCATAGAACCAGTAACGTTCATGTTCGCCTGACTGTAAGCCGACCCCATACCATTAGCAGTTGTTGTAGCATCTGTTGTAAGCTTGGTGCTGGTTTCTCCAGATTTGCCAGTAGGAGTATTCCACAAGTTCGAGAACCCGTTTTTTATGCCATCCCAAGCGCCCTGGAGAACGTTAGGAATAGCTTCCAGAATTGCGGAAGCCAGTGATACGATAATTTGCAGTCCAGCCATTGCGATATCAGGCAACATTTGAATAATCGTAGTGATTAGCGAAATGATGATCTGAATACCTGCAGAAATAATGGATGGTAAATTTTGGACCAGCCCATTCACGATAGCCATGATAATTTGAATAGCTGCTTGCAGGATCATAGGCAAGTTTTGCACAATGAAATTACACAATCCATTGACAATCTGAACGGCCCCTTGCATCAATTGAGGGATATTACTCATTAACCCTTGAATCAATTGCAAGATTGCGTTTAATGCAACTGGTAATAATTGTGGAAGCATTTGAGTCAATCCATCAATTAAACCAAGTAAAATCTGAATACCTGTTTGAATAATTTGAGGTAAGTTTGTCACGACATTCTGCACAAACGTCTGCAAAATAGTCTGAACTGAACTAACTATTTGCGGAATGTTTTTTATAATCCCATTTACAAGACTTAACAATAAATTCATACCCATTGCCAGTAGCTGCGGTAATGCACTAGCCAATGAGGTCAAAATAGTTGTAATAATGGTCAACGCTGAACTAATCAACGATGGCAAGTTCTGTTCGACACCACCCACTAGTGATCCGATAACATCCACACCAGCTTGCACAATGAGTGGAAGCATTGTAGCAATTGTATTCGCCAATTTTGAAATCAATTCAGTACCACTAGCAATTAATTGCGGCAATTGAGAGGTAATACCCGTCACTAGACTAGTAATAATTTCTGGGCCTTTTGTGGTAACGGTAGCCAGCATTTGATCAATCTGTGTTCCAAACTGATTGTTGACTAATCCTAACCCGGCAACGACAAGACCTAAGATGGCCGCTGGACCAACTGCAGCTAAAGCTACTTTCATAATTGTGCCCATTGCAACAGTCATTCCATTTAAAGCATTCATACCTACCGAGCTTGCACTCTCTAGGCTAGACCCAATGTAAGGAATCTTACCTGCTAGTGATGAGATTCCTCCCTGCAGTCCAAGAATAGAATTCTTAGACTTGTCCATAATTGAGCTAAAGCCAGAGAACTTTGTTTTAGTTTCTTCTAAACTTTGTTTTAGAGCATTTCCAGCAGCAGCACCATTTCTCTGTGTCTCTAATTCAACTTTATTGGCTATATCTTTGGTTTCATCCTTAATCAGTTTTGCTTGCTCTTTGTAGTTAGTCCCTAAACCAGTAAATCCTTTACTTAATTTCTGAATGCCAGGCAGTACTCCATCTAGCACTAGCGCTCCACCTAACACTGAGGCCAATGGCAAAAACTGTTTGACAATTGTACTTAAATCTCTAAATGCATTGGTAAACTCAACTGCTTGTTGCCCTGACAGATCACTTTTATTGATGAATTGACTAAGCACAATGTTTACTTTTTCAATAATTCCCAAGAAATTATCAAGACCTTGAGATTGTCCGAGTTTATCCACAAATTTATCGACCGCTTGTACTAATGTTGTGAGTATTGGTAAAACGGCTGTTCCCACTTTAATTTGAAGTGTCTCGAACGATCCGCTCAACCCTTCAATGGCACCTTTTAGATTGTTTAGCTTTTCTTTTGCAACTTCGGCTGCTGTCACTTTGCTGATGGCTTCTTGCATAGAATTTGCTCCATCAGCGCCTTCATTCATCGCGATAGTAGCTGCACGTACTGCATCCGTACCAAACATCGTTTTTAGCGCTTGTTGTTGCTGTTGTTGGGTCAGACCGGATAACTTGTCTTTCAATAATTGCGAGATATCTGCGAAAGATTTAATCTTCCCATTGGCATCAAAGAACTGATTCGCTCCTTCTTCGGTCATCAAGCCTAATTCTTGCATCTTTGCCTGTGCTTTATCCGTTTGTGGTTGTAAATTTTGAAGCATTGTCTTCAATGAAGTCCCTGCATCTGATCCTTTTAACCCGTTTTGAGCGAATACTGCAAGAGCATCTGTTGTATCATTAAAACTTAATCCAACACCAGAAGCGACCGCTGAAACCATGGACAAGCCGAATTTCAATTCTCCAACGTCTGTCGCTGATGCATTTGCTGCACCGGCTAATTGATTTGCAGCATCTACAACAGTGAGATTGTCGTTTTTAAATGCATTCAGTGCCGTCGATGCTATTTCTGCTGCGCTCTTTAAATCTAGTTCTCCTGCGGTTGCTAAGTTTAGAGCGCCTGTTAAACCACCATTTAAGATATCTTTAGTAGAGACTCCGGCTTTAGAAAGCTCTCCAATGGCATCGGCCGCTTCACTAGCTGAATAAGCAGTTTCTGCCCCGGCTTTGATTGCTGCATCGTTGAATTTCTTCATCGTCTCCGAGCTCTCACCGGTTACTGCTTTGATGTTACTCATTTTTTGCTCAAACTCTGCAGCTTTCGAAACAGTATCCGTAATGCCACTTTTGATCTTATTTAAAGCCGCAAACGCAACACCTACACCTACAATTTGTTTGACTAGGCTTGCAGTTTTTGAGGAAGCTTTATCTGTATTGGAGCCGATGCTATTCAAAGCATTGGCCGCTTTCGAACCAGCAGTACTAAAAGCATTCGTAAGTTTCGACCCTACCTGTGTGGCTAAATTACCTGTTGTAGTGACGACTTTATTCATTGGCGCAGTGATCTTATTGGCCATATTGTTGGCACCAGATACTACTGCGGAGAATGCCTTGCTAAAGGTTGGCGGAATCTTGTTGCTTGCGTTCTGCGCAACACTAGCAATTCCTAAGAAACCCGTATTTGTTAAACTTCCCAGTGTATTTGCTGTGTAGCCAATTGTTTGAAATGCTTGCTTAAATGGCGCCGGAACTTTCGTGGCCGTATAGTTAGCCACAGACGCAATCTTTTCGAATCCGCTACTAACAGAAGCACCAAGTCCATTGGCAGATTTAGCAACAGAATTCAGAACACTAGAAAATCCGTTACTTATTTTCGAGTATCCTGACTGAACAATGCTGGCTACTTGATTAAACGCCGATTGAAACGGCTGAGGAATCTTTTCGCCAATAGATGCAATTACCCGCTGAATCTGACCGCCTGCTTTACTAAAAACTGCCGTCATCGCTGGTGCAATGCCCGCTAAGTTCGTGGGCATATTCGCACTCAATTTGCTCATGATTTGCCCTACTTTTTGAACCATTGAGTTGCTATGATTCTGTGCGGCTGCTGCCGCTGCGGCCATACCACTATTAGTCACATTAACAACTTTGTTCATAGCATCGGCATATTGAGAAATGTCTGCGCCGATAATTGCATTAATTGATCCATCAAAAGCCATTCCATCACCTCCAGTTCTTTTTTTTGAAATAATCAGTCACTGTTTTTACTTGTTTGGCCAATTGTTGTTTTTCGGTCGTTTGATTCGTCCGAGAAAATAGGTCTCTGATTTTTTTCTCTGCCTTTTTCTTATCGAACACTTTTGATAATTTTGGTTTCTTGGCATTTAGAACATATCTGAGGTTAAATGCAAAGATTGATCGTTGTTCTTGATTATCGATATCTCTTAGCGCCAATCCTTCTAATATCGATTCCAGTTCCCATAAGTAACAGTTCATGATCAAATCAATATCAGTTAATCCTTGTCGGGCACAGTCGGTAATGAGAGTTCTTTCTTCATCCGATCCGCCAATTCCTGTATACCCTTGGCTTGCATTTCTGGATTTTCGATGTCCTTGGTCGGATGCATTCCCTTCATTGCTTCGCTCGCCTTCTCTAGATTGCCAATATATTTTTTCAGTTTCTTCACGAAAAAACCTGAATCTAACATTTCCGCTTTCAGATCAGAAAAGATCTTGCCATATCCTTCTTCTTCATCATCAAACTTTTCAACATATTCACCAATGGCAGTTAATACGTCGTTTTCTGATGGATCGCCTTTAGCCGCAAGTTTGATGATATTAACCAGTGCGTCATCGTCCTCTTCAAGAACTTGAGCAAAGAGAACCCCAGCACCATCATTTTGAGAGTTTCCATTTTTATCTTTGCTAGCTAGTTTTTTATTTGCTTTGAAGAACATGCCGTACCCAAATTTAATTTCTAAAGGTTTTCCCTTCAATTCAACTGTAAATACCATATTTATTTCCTCCTGTTTTATGCAAAAATAGAGGGAGATTAGACTCCCTCTTCTTCCTTTTCTTTGTTGTCTTGCTGATCGTTGGTTGACTCTTGTTCGTTGTCCCCAGTTTCGTTCTGGGGATCATTAGGGTGTTTTGGTTTTGATGTCGTCGTAATCGCCCGTTGTTTCTCCAGGACGTTGGAATTTGTACAAGCTTTCGATCATAGCTACATCTTCATCAGAAAGAGGGAATGTCCCATCTTGCAATTTCCCCACAATATTCAATGTGTAGCTGATTTCTACTAGATCGTCTCCCTCGTCGTATTCCAATTCATCTGGAATACCGTAGCCGAATTTCGCAGGATAGGCTTTGATCCCCGTACTCTCTTCTTTACCTAATGCATCGGAAACGACCACTCGCCAAACCTTTACCGAATGACCATTTTTCTTGGCATCTTCAATAATTTGAATGGATTCATCATCCGGAGCGAAGTATTGGGTTAATTCAATACTATGTTCATCCGTTGATTTAAGAATGATACGTCCCATCTTTGTTTGTTCGTCAATATTGTCTCCACCAATCGTCGTGGTTCCATCTGTTTGAAAAGCGGGTAACAATGCAGGAGAGCCAATTGCAGCCGTCACTGCTTGAATGAAGTACCATACGCGATTCCCTTTAATGGGCGTTCCTTGAAATTTTGTAACACCGTTATTTACCTCTACCATGTTTTATTCCTCCTAAATTATAAAATCTGAAATTTTTAAAATGACGTGATAGACTTCTCTGCCAATCGTGTTATCGATTCGCACATCAGACGACAACCTATTTCGCACACCGAGAGCTGCCTTTGTTTGATGAAGGGCATCTTCTAAATCGGTGCGGCTATTTGTTGGGTAAAAAAGATCTATTTGTAAATCTGTATCCACCACCGCCGGACCAAACTTTGCACTGGGACTGTCATCATCAAGATGAGTTCCTATCACGTAAAAAGGCTCCATGACCTCTTTGCCAGGGAGCTTAAAATAAATAGGGATTCCTGTTTGACCTAAGCCTTCAGAAATCCCTTTTAAAAACCGTGTATTCGGAGCGTGTTCCATTGAATCACCCTCTTGCTATTTTTCTCATGTTCTTCATAAATCTTGGAAACTCCTCTTTTACTGCAGGGAATAGGAATGGTTGTGCCGCCATATAACGTGTGCCTTCTTCTACATAAATAGAATACTCAGCAGGGGAAACCACATTCGTGCGAAGTCTTCCAGACTCAAAAGAATAAATCGTGTTGCTTAACCAACCTGTATCGAATGGTGCGAGTTGTTTAGCGCGTTTCTCAACACGCATCCCTGATCGTACAACTTCTTGATGGGTGGCTTGTTCCATCTTTCCTTTTTGTTGAAGGACGCTACGAGTGAATTTTTCCAGTCCAACAATCTTTACTGTTTTACTCATGAGACAATCACTACTGTCGAGTTACGGTGATGCTTCAGATCGAACAGATTGCGTCTAACGCCCTCGTATTCAATTTCACTGATACCTTCCCACATCCCTTGTAAATGAAGCTTAAAGGCTGTCTTGGTGTATTTTCCAAAGAAAGAAAGTTGCTCGGATTCCGAAAGTAAACTTTTTCCACAGGGCAATACTTTAGTTTCAGTTTTCACTTCTTCCTCACCAAGATAGCCTGGAACCTTTTTGGAGAAAGTAATCTTGCAACGATGGTTATAGATCACTAAATCCACCTCACGATCCCTTTACGAGCTATTTTTGTTGGTTTAGTGTGCTCATCAAACAAAGAGAGGTATTCATCCAGATAAGATTTCTCCCATGTGTACGAACGTCCCTCTTCGCTATCAGCACTAGCACCTTCGCTGTTCAATTTGTTGAAACGTTTAATAGTCACATCTCGTTTGATGTAGTTAAACTTTTCGGGAACAGTTTCAATTTCATCTGTGCCATTTCTCGATGCATACTGATTTAAGGTAGCCAGAATACGCTCCTCGCTGTCTTCAATCAATAATTCCAATAGTTCATCTTGCAATTCATCAGAAATCCCTAATAGCAGCTTAATTTTTTCAATCATTAAGCTTCACCCTTTCTTATTCTCCTGCTGGCTTTTCTTCAGGAACCGTGATCGTTGCTTCCACAACGCCTGCTGGAATTTCAGGGAATAATGCCATCGCATTTAAGAACAACGATTCATAAGTAGCATTTCGTAATGTGCGACCACGAGTTGCTGAAATGAAGCCTGTTTCATCCATAAAGTCTGCAAAAATACCACCTACATCAGAAGTATTCATATTCAAGAAAGCAAGCACAATGTTATCTACTGCTGTTGAATAGATTTTCCCTTCTGGAATAGCATTCAATACAATGACGTTGTTTGCTCCCAAGAAGTTTTTAAGTAAGGTCATACCAAAAACGTTCGAGGCATCTGCCAATACTTTCGTATCACCCAGATAAGTCGCAACATCCATCGGATTCACGAATGATACAAATTCAGCACCGTCAAATTCTTCGAAGGTATTTAACTTACCCCAAGATTTTGCTAACGCTTTTTGAATACCTGCTTCTGAAATCTTTGTAGGGGCTGTTCCTAAGAAAGTAACAAAATCATTTTTGATTTTCCCCTGCATTTGGCGAATCAAACGTTGGTCAGATTGATCGATGGCAACTGATGCACCATGACGAGCGATTGCTTCCGCTGAAACAGCACGACGCCATTTCTTCCAAGCAACTTGGAAGGATTTCCCTTTTTTACGAGTCACTTTTGATAACGGAATATCCTCTCCTTCTGCCACATCACCATCTTTTAAAGCTGCCGCCCATTCATACATTTGAATCTTCATATCCTGAGACAACTCTAATTTACGAGTGACACCTAGCAACGTAAGCAGCTCTTTGATTCCTTTTTCGAACAAATTAACAAAATCAATTGACTTAATTTCTCCTAAATCGTCCATTGTTGTTAGTCCGTCTTCTGCTGCGAACATTTGTAAGTTCATTTTCATTAATTTATCTTTGTTCGTTTTAGACATATTTTTCATGTGTCTTCCTCCTAAAATAATCCTCTATTTTGTGCAATCATTTGTTGCCGCTCTTTTGAGTCCTTGATTGCCATGATCTCGGCTTTGGTCATTTGACCTGTACCAGTTCCAACACGTGTTTTCGATTTTGAAGCAAGCCGCTCATTCACTTTAACTTCGACTGCTTTATCCCATTCTTCACGTAATGCTTTCACGTCGTCTAAGATTTCCTCAGCAGTTTCACCAGTAACACGATTTGCAAACTCAGCAGGCATACCATTAGCCGTGAGTTGTTTGCCCTTCTCGACAAATAACTGTTCTTTACGGAACTCAGCTTTTTCTCTCTCAAAGTCATCTTTTTGTTTTTGAATTAGTGCTTCCTGACGATCTTTTTCTGAAAGTTTGGCCAAACGGGCCGCTTCGTTCTTTTCTTCTTCCAATTCTTTTTGCCAGCGGGACTTTTTACTTTTGACGATAGAATCAACATCGTGATCATCTTTGAAACCAAATTTTTCTTTAATGGCTGCCAACTGTTCATCTGTTAAACTTTCCGCATCAAATTCAGGTGTTTGCTCCTCGGCCGGTGGAGTATCATCGTCACCAGGTTCAGCGAAAAATTGTAGATGCATTGGCAATAATTGTTTTTTAAACATAGTTGTTACTCCTTCCATAGCTTTTAACGTGGATCAATGCTTACACTTCCGATGCTTTTAATGTCTTCACGCTTGGACAAAATAAAAAAGCCTAGCAAAAGCTATGCTTCTAAAGCAAATCCCGAAATATTGATTTGATTAAAAACTGCATTTCTTTCGACTCCGGTTGATACACCGAAGTAATTAAATTTTAATTCTTCATCTGTATTTTCGAGATCTTTTACTTTTTCAAACTTTAATGTTTGACCTTCGTTCAACCAAATAATTAAAGATTTATCCATTTTTTTCACTCCTTTATAGTCCTAATTCTTTGTCTGTCGGAACGATGGTGCTTCTACAATTGACATGCATCGGTGGCGCATTGGTTCCTGGTTGATAATCTTTAATCTTGAATATCTCACCATTCAGACCTTTGCATAGCTCTGTAGTTCGATTGTCAATGTGAGCCAGATATTCGTATTCAATTAACCCAGCTTCTTCATACCTTTTGACTGTGGCATTATTGATGATATTTGTTCCATCCGTTCGAACGACCGCCTCCGCTCTGCTTCTGGCCACATTGTACTTTTTACGTAGTTCACGAGCCATATCTGCTGGACCCATCCCTCGAACAAATCCTTTTGTAAGAATACTTTTTAAATCAGCAGCCAGATCATCAACATTTCCCCATATACTTTGGGAATAATTTTTGCCGTTGAAAGGAGTTTCGATCAATTGTTTCAAAGCAGGGCCATTCAACGTACTAGCCGACTTTCCAAAATTCACTTTGCGATACGCATATTTGCCAACTTCTTTTAGATAAGACTCAAACGATTTATGCAACTTATTAGACATTTTCCCCAACTGATAAGCTAAGTCAAGCTGCAACGCTTCTAATCGTGTGACCTTTCCTGCAGCATATTGTTCATTCAGTCGTTTCAACAGTTCAGGATCTTTCTCAGCTTGTTTAAAGTACTTCTCAGCATTCGTCCGATAATCCGACAGATCTTCTCGCATGAGTCGTTTCTTCGCTTCCTGCAGAGAGATTTTATTCTCCTTGGCATATTGAGCATAAAAAGCGTAAATCTCTTTCTGGACGCTCTGACGCCCTTCTGTGTAAATGTTCTGCAACTCGTCAAAGAAATCAACATCTGTTTGGTCGACATAGGCAAAGATTTCATCCATACGCTTTTTCCAGTAATCTTGGGAGTTAACCATTGTTTTGTCCTGCTAAAACCATTTGCATTGCTTGTTCTTCAGTGAAACCCGCTTCTTTTAGAAAAGTAAAATACTTCCAATTCACTTTAGCTGTAAGTTCCATTGTTTGAATAGAAAATTCTTCGATTGCTTCAAATTGTTCATCAGATTCCAAATCATCAATCTTCATCAACATTTCTATCATTTTCTTCATCATTTCTTTCATCTTCCAATTCCTCCTTATTATTTTTAGGTCGCCTTGGATCTGGTTTTTTGCTAGACTCTTTCTTAATTCGTTCCAACTCAACTTCTGGGTCAATCCCCGTCACAGTATTTAGAATCTCGAATAACGTTTCGTCAGATACCGTTCCATATAATTGACTGGCTAAAGAAACAATCTCGGTGTCCGATTTAGGAACATTCGCTGTAAAGATGATGTTTGTGTCGTTGATATCTTCGTAGGCCGTCGATTCATTCCCTTTAATCCGCCAAATGTTGATGGCTAAGCGTAGTCGTCGCATTAACCCTTTTTCAAATAGACGCTGTTGCATGACTCGACGATTGTCTGAAGCCATGAGTTTGTACTTCATTGCTTCACCAGATTGAGTTCCACTGAAATTAGCGTCTAAAGTGTCTGGCGTAAATGTAAACCGCAAGATGTCATTTACTAATCGTTGCTTATATGTTTCCGACCCTGCTGCATCGTACTCTTTAATTAAGTACTTCGCATCTGGTGTTGAACCATTAGGATTAGGGTTATCATCCATTATCATGATTCTTGCTCGTTTAAACGCCAAAGAAACGGCTAAGCGCGAATTTGGAACAACCTTTCCATCCTCGTCTATGTCGTTTTTCGCAGTACCTGTATAGGGATTACCAGTGATCATCAAAATGGCATCCATGCTGTCTTGTTGAAAGTTAGCTAATTCTGATTGTGATAGATCATATGCATCAATCGAATCAAGCACGGGTTCATAGGCTCCTGTCCGATCCTCGTTATTTGCAAACTCGTTTACTGGAACGCCATCAAAAGCATAATCGTCAAAGTCATCTAAATGAAGCCCACGTTCTTCTTGATTATCATTCAAATAGATGTAAACCATGTCACTGGTGTAAACATTTACGAAATCTTTTCTTTCCCCGTCGCCATAGTCGATTGAATAATAATAGACACCGAAAAGAGAATTACTGTCAGTTGTATCATCGTAAACAACAAACGTCTTCTCAGGATCTAACTTCACGACTTTTACAAATGCCTGGTCATTATCTAATCCAACAGTTGTCAGTTCGTAAGCTCGTCCATAAATGGACAAATCTGTTTTGATCAATACATTGTGATAGGCCTCATTGTTTCGCTTGTTAAGCTCGTCAATCTGTTGCTGCAACTCGTCGTTTTCGTTTTTGTACTGAACGGGTTGTCCTAACATATACCCTTGTTCAAAAATGGTAATGTATCTTGAGAAATCACTCGCAATTCGATTGTCTGCAGCAAATTCATCTGTTTTAGCAGGACGGTACTTGATATTATTATCTGCTAGGTAGTACCGTTTCAATTCTTGCAATCGAGGCAATTGTTCTACTCGATGCCGATTGATAAACTTTTCTAATTTATAAATCCATTTTTCGCTTTCGAACTCGACATTATCGAAGTCTTCTTGGGACATTCTAAATACTGCATTCGCATTTTTGTGATACCGATGATCACGTAAAAAAGTAACTACTTTATCCAATCTGTACCTTCCTTTCTAGCCAAAAAAGAATTTGGCTGCGTCCATTTTTTGCTTCATATCCTGTTTTACGTACATATCATCGTTAAAAGCATATCGAGTGGCATCAATCGTATGATTGTCTTTATCTTCAAGTCTTGGCTTTGGATTGCCATCACGATCAGTTTGATAATCAATATTTTCGAATTCTTTGGCAATGCTTGGTGTTCGTAAAGGATCAATGCAGATAAAGTCCAAATCATCTAGCCATTGTTCGCCGTACTCTACAGAATCCGGACCTTTCTTGACTCCGTAAACATTCGTCATAAAATGCTCGTTTCTCAATTCTGCGATTGACTTAGGCTCAGCCGAATCAGCATTTATCCTGTCTGATTGATAGCCTTTTGACTTGGCTTTACCAGCGAAATCTCGATTGCTTATTTTCTGGCCGTAAATTTCGTCAATTGCGTAAATGCCATTTTTCTTTTTGTCATAGTGCCAGCGTACAAATGCTAACGGGTCAGTGGCATAGCCGAAGTCTAACCCGTTTCTGATATTGTCAAAGTTAGCGACCATCTCATCTGTAATGCTTCCTTGCTCAATTTGAAGATTGTCAAAGGGAACAACACCAGATCCGATAGCCTCGCCGTCATATTCCCATCTAGCTCGTAAAGGATTTCTTTGCCTTGCTGCTTCAACCTCTTCCAAAAATTCTTTCGAAATAAAGGGATTATCTTCATAAGTAGTGTGATGAACGAATGTATTTTCAGGCTGAAAACTAGACTCATATTTTTTGTTTACCCAGGATTGTCGACGTTTCGGTGGGTTGTAACTGAAAAAGAATTTATAAAAAAGACCATCTTCTAATTCACCACGTAGCAGTGAGTTAGTGATAGTCGTTACTTCATCTTCAGTTTTAAATTCTCCCAGCTCCTCTATCCATCCGATTGTAAATGGGAATTGACTGTCTTTTAATGATTTGATTCTTTCAGGATTTTGAGCGCCTCTAAAAATCATATAATTTCCACGAGGCATGTACGTAATCCTTAAAGGTGACTTATTAAATTTAAAAAGATGCGTTACACCTTGTTGTTTAATCGCCCATTTCATTTGTTCGTATATTGACTGTTCTAGTGTGTTATCAACATAACGAATACCGACCGCATTTACTGCGTATCTCATGAGCAATTGAGTAATAATATGAGCGATATCTGATGATTTACCAGAACCACGTCCACCCTTGCAAATAATGTTAAGAATATCTGAGTTTAGAGTGGCTTTCCATACCGAATGAAACTTTTTCGGCAGCAATTCTGATAGCTTCTTCTTAACCATCATCATCACCAATATCATCTACAAACACTGGCATTTCAGTAACTTCTATTTGTTGTTTGTCGGTAAACAGCGCATGACGCTTTCCAAGAAGTTCAGCTGCCTTCAATCGGTCTTTAGCACTAACTTCAACTCCATCATAGAGTCCTTTCGCTGTTGCAACTGTCTCTGTTTCCTTACCGCGCATAACTGCTGTTAAATATTCTAGAATCTCTTTTGCGTCGGCCGTTCGTTCGTTATGCATTTGTTCGAGCTGTTCATCTATATAGGATTTAATCTCAACATTTCTCAACAATCTTCCTGCGGCAGTCGCTGCTGAGGAATCCTTTTTAACGTTGGGATAGGCCACCTTATAAGCTCGCGTGCCGTTCAAATCTTTTAAATATTCATCTGCAAAAATTCGTTGTTTGTCCGTCATGATATTCACCTTCCTTCTTTTTACACGAAAAAAAGACACCCACAAAGGGTGCCTTCCTAATCACATTTATTTCACGCTATCATATTAACATTTAAGGTAAGACGTACTCAAGACAAGAAAAGGACATGGGACAAATCATCCAAACTATCAATACCAAAAAGGAAAATTGATAATTCCTCACTGGCCTTCTTAATGTCTCGGTCAACTGTTCTAGAATCAATATTGTAAAAAGCAGCTAGATCATTCTTTGACTTATTTTCATTCGAATTTTCGAAAACATATAATTGACGAATAATATTAAACCTTCTTTCAGCCATCGGACCTTGATTATGACAGTATTGGCAATAAGAAGAGAACATTAGATCAAAGTAGTCTAACATCTCCTTGGTCCGAGCCTTATACTTCATCAAAGATTCGAGATTTAACTCTTCTGGATCAAATATACTATTTTCATATTCTGTCAATTTCGGTATTACACCTTCGCAATGTTCACGAAGCATTTGATACTTTTTTAATAAAAGAGTTGTGTTCCTTAGTTTCCAACTTCTTCGTTCTCGCTTTCTTTCTTTTCCCTTCATAGCTTCAATTTTTACAACCTCTTGAGTGATTGCAGCTAGTGTATCTTTAGTCAGTTTTTCAGCCAAACTCAGTTCCTCCCCATAGCGATTTTAAAATTGTCATCCTGAATTTCTATTAATACAGATAAAAACCTAATAGCAACTGGATGATTATTGTATTTGTTACCTAGCATTCCCATTGATTCAACTAGCCATTGCCAATATTCATCTGATGTGATTGGATGTTGCTTCATGAATTCATTGGATGACTGCATCCATTTTTGAATATCTTGAAAGAAATTTCCCCAATTCATTCGATCTCCTCAATCCTTATATAAATGCCAGGAGTCGCCGCCCAAAATTTTTCGATGATTAAGCTAACTACATAAGAATCATCTTTCCAGAATCCTAATTTAGTCATGCAGTCTTGCAAAAGTTTGTTGCTATTGTCTAAGTCTGGTTTCGTATATTTGTACTCGCCATCCTCATGACTACCTACAATCGGGAAGCACCACTTCACCATCATCCGAACCGGCCGCATGATTTTGCTTTTCGGTGTGTGTTCCGATAGATGGCTCATTAACTTTACACGAGCTTTTTTCAAATCATCCGGCTCATAAAAATATGGCTTACCATTCACAACATGAACCTTCTTTTGTTGCGCTGTGGTCTCTGGTGGGATTATTGGCATAAAGAATTCAATCATCGTAAGCCACCTCGATCTCGTATTTGACTGTTCGCTTCCCATTAATTGTTTTTCTACTGCTTTTAGCGATTTCAATCCCTGATTTATTTTGAGTATGAAAGGCTATAAAAGTGTAAATTAGAATCTCAGCAAAGACTCGTTTCTTCGACCCTAACTTGCGATAAGTTTCTAGAACTTCATCCATTCAAACACCTCCTAAATAAAATTCATAATAATGACTCCAATAATCCAAAATGCTGTAGTAGCTGCAATTGCTTTGAAGAAGATATAAATAAAAGAATCTTCATCATCAGATTTTTTCGTTCCTGAAACAATGTAGCTTACAAAAACATCTAATCCCCACGCTTGAAAAAAATTCAATTGAATCAGACTAAACGTTGGTGAAATAATCCCATTCCACAATTTCATAGTGACGAATCCACCATAAAGCATTGCTACAAACGCCAACACGATCGAACCAACTGAAATACCTATTGCCGCCAAGGTCGCCCATCCATATTCTTTTTTATCCATTCAAAAACCTCATTTTATGTTATTTTATATTGGTATAGATCTATTTTTATTTTTTCTTTCACATTCCATTTTTGTCTCTCTCAGTCTCCATTACTCTCTACTCCCAGAGGGAGAGAGTAATGGGACAGTGAGACAGCGACAGAATAAGCTTTCTTAGCTATCACGGGCTAGTTACTAGCTGATAGGCAGTTACGAAGACGAAGTTTTTTTACACTCTTTTACCATCTAAAAAGCTAGTAATGGTTTATTCTTTATTTTTAACAACTAAACCGCCATCAACACTGAATCCCTCGTGTTTTTTTACTCTTCCATAAATTGATTTTTTCGATAGTTCTAAATAGTCAGCAACTTGATTTACTTCAATTGGGCTTCCGTCTTCACTTAAAATGTTGAAGGCTTCTTCCAATTCTTTTGCTGCCTTTTCTGATCGTGACTCATTCGATTTCTGAACGCCCTTTTTCCAATTCTCCTTGGGATCTTCTTCAAGCTTGATGTCCTGCAGCGTTTCGTCCAACACGTGAACAGGATATCTAAACCAAGCATTCACTGGATCGAACTTCGGAAATTCTCGCAAGGTTCCTTCAATACGCCATGCGGTTGCTTGACGTGCAGCACGAACTGCATCTTGACGTTCAATTTCTATCTGCTTCAAAATATCCTGTGATCGAATGGCTGACATTAAATGATGTTGCATTTGTTTCTTGCTAAACTGATCATCCAACCCCACATCATCATAAGTTGGATTATAGGTCTTAATTGCTTCGTTGAAAGTCTGACAAATTGCTTCGTTTTCCAATTGCATGTAACGATCTTCAGTTACAGGCAATTCAATTAAATCAAGAATCGCGTCAGGGTCCCGTGCAAATACTCCAGATCCTGATGATCGGTCTATTGAGTTTTTTCCACCTTGAGAACCCTTGCTGTGATGATGACAATAGATGACTGCGCAACCTAATTCGGTAGCGATCTTGTCAAACTGATTTGTAAAGTTGGCCATCTCGTGAGCGCTGTTTTCGTCTCCGGTCAATACTTTGTAAATAGGGTCGATAATCACTGCAATATAGTTCTCTTTCTGCGCTCGTCTAATCAACTTAGGCGCTAACTTATCCATTGGACTCGTTTTACCTCGCAAGTTCCAAATGTCAATATTCGATACATTTGCGTGGCCTAATCCTTGTTTGTTGTAGATATCAAAAAAACGTTTTTTAGCTGAGTTTTCATCTAATTCGAGATTGACATACAATACTTTCCCTTGAATACAATCAAAGTTAAACCACTTGCGTCCCTCAGCTATAGCTATTGCCAATTGAATCAACGCGAAAGACTTTCCGGCTTTACTTGGTCCGGCAATCAACATCTTGTGCCCTTGCCGTAACATTCCTTTGATAAGTTCAGGCGCTAATTCAATTGCTTTATCGAATAAATCCCCTAGACTTTCAGGATCAGGCAAGTTGTCATTCATATCTTCAATGTACTCTTGCCATTCTTCCCATGAACCTTTACCAATATTCGTAGCCACAAGAAATTGCTTCTTTTCGCCACGAATAAATCCGGGTAAACGACTAAGCCTAGAAGGGTTTTTGTTTTGTTTATCAACTTTCAACCCGTTACTTTCGACGATCTTATATAAGTAATCAACTCGCTCTTGATATTGCGGATAATTTACCGCATCTATCTTGACGATCGCATGAAGGCTTTTCTCTCCACTGTATGTCAAAGCAACGATTGGTAATTCTAACTCTCGAAGGATTTCATTTTGTTGGTCAATCGACATGCTATCCGACTCAACCAATGAGTAACGAAAATCAGTAACATTAGTATTTTTTACGCCTTCTCCATCTAGCGGGTTGATACGAATCCACGCGCCGCTATTCGTATTCGGATCTCCTAGAACTGCTCCGATATCCTCTTTGCAACGTCGTAAACTATCGATCAATTCGCCTGCAGTTTTCGTATACACCCCTGATGATTTGGGCAGCCATTTTTCTGTTCCGTCTGTCCGTTTCACTGGAAAACCGTCATTCACATAACCAATGATATCCCCGGGATTAAAAACAGCTTCTAGATAATTAATAATTTCCTTGGATGGATTCCACGATTTGGGCTCATGAACTTCTTGACCAAGTACCCAATCGGTATTTACTAAGCGATAGCTCTTATCTACTGCTGTAGCGGTAAAACTATCATTCCATCCTAAAATCATATCGTCGTCTTCATTATGGATTGGCTGCCATCCGTTTTCTTTTGCTAATTGGGTAATCGTCGCCCCGGTCACAGGTTGACTCGCACCTTCAAAGGAACTCCACTTTTTAAACGTTTCTCCCGATCGATACCTGGAATCATTCTGACTCCATTGGTCCCAGTCCGCTGCTGTATAGCCTTCATGTTTGAGTGCCATTCCAACGTTGACCCATTCTTGATAAGAAAGCATTGATGGATCAACATATTGAAGTAATTCCGTTAAATTTAATTTGCTTTCCACTTAATTTATACCTTCCTACTATTCTTTTTTCGTCATTGTTTATGTAGTCCATTATTTGCTGTTGTTCAGAGTACTTATCATAAATAATGCCGATAATACTAAAGCTTCAGACTCTGCAAATCCGTCTTCTAAAAGAGCCTTTCTAAAACTACCAAGATTTTTTCCAAACTCGAACATTCCTGATCTAGCTTGATCTTTTTCACTTATTTTTTCTAAAATGTCATGTAAATCGTTCTCGTTCACTTATAAAACCTCATTTTTATCCGGTATCATATGTTTCACTTCCATTTCTTATTTGATGTATAATATATATGAGCTGGTACTCCTTTTGAATGCTATCTTTTAATACCCAGCTCACTGGCAACCGACCACTGGTTGCCTTTTTCTACGTGATAGGCGACGTTAGCGGAATTAATTACCGCCCCACGTTACCCACGCTCTTTGTCGAGTTTTTTCAATGCCTAGGTCTATTACTTCATTTGGGTCTTTTCTAGGAAACGATTCGCTTTCGTAGCCCATCTCTTCATCAATTACTTGTAAAGCAGTTGCTAAATCTTTTGCTATACATGTGATTTGACCGCTGGACCAGTCTTCTAAAACACCATCTCCATGCCAAATAAATAGTTTCATCCTTTCACCTCCAACAACTCTGGGTTTTCGTAGATAGTTATGATGAATTTAATAGTTTTCTAATTCTTATAAAAAATAGTGTTATTTTTCTTTGTTCCCATTAAATTTAATCTCCTTTTTAAAGTTTTATCATTTCCTATAACATAATAATTATTATATAATTAATTGTGAATTGAATTAATCCGCATAAAACAGCTTCGAAAACGTTCAGTTCACTAACCGTCAATTTATCTTGACGGTTTTTTTATGTTAAAATATAAAAGATGAGCTGAAACCCTTTTACAACTACAATTTCAATTTGAAATCCCAGCTCATTGACCGCTACTAAATAGCGGTCTTTTTTTGTTTAGTGTAACGTTGTATAATACACTCAGGTTAGATAAATAATTTTCTGATCAATCTAACTTAATGACTGCCGGACCATACTTCAGCAGTCTTTTTCTATGCAGCTGGCGTGGATTGCGGAACTTACTTCCAGCTAAATTCCAATTTTTCTGTAGTATATTTCAGCCCCATTAATCCCGTTTTTCGCTCTTTGATGAACGCAACGCTAATCCCCGGTAGTTTTTCTTTTAGTTTAATTACAGTTCGCGGATCTCTCAAACGGCGATTAAGATATTCATCACTTTCTGGTAAAGGCGTGGTCCGTCTTAACTCGATGATATAACCCGAATAGCCCTGCTGTGCCGATTTTTTAAACACGGTGGGGAAATCATTCTTTTCGTACCAACGCTCAAACCACAATTCAAAAGATTTATCGTTTGTGTTTTTTAGTTCTTCAATCAGACTCATTCGCCGTCCTCCTAATTATTGAAAAGTGTTATCAAGAAAAACTTCATGCAACACTATCGCAACTCTGTTTATTTGTTCCTCATCCTGATCATCAATACCAGCTTCATGGAAAATTGCGTGGGTCAGCTCGTGAACGAAAGTTTGATGCTTTTTTTGATCTGACAACTCTTTCCATAATCGAATTTTTGCTTCTTGGTAATCACATTCTCCCCAACGGAAACCTTCACCTTCATTTGGTATATGGTCCACTAATTGGACGTGGTACAATATTCCGCCGACTTTAATCTCCGTAGGTATCTTCAAGTAAATTCACCGGACTTCCTTTTCTAAATACTCCAACTATTGAAATCTCTACTCCTTCTAGAAAATCGTGACGAGCACTTTCTCTCATAACAAGAGCATTTGCATGTTTGTAGCTTTCTGCTTTGATCGGGAAGAGAAATAGTTGCTCTTCTTGGGTTTCAATTAATACATTGTATTCTTCCATTATGTTCATTCCTTTCCTACGTGATTGTGGTCATTATTTGACTTTTTTCTCTTTCTAATTTCTTTTTCATCCTCTTTTTTTTCAAAGTGATAGGTTTTCTTTATTGTCCAAAAATTTAATACATTATTTAGAAAATTGAATCCTTAGTTAGGAGTAATCAATTCATGCCTTATTACTTTCATAGTAAAAGAAGAAACCATAGAGGATATCTTATTATTCATGAACAAACTTGCCCGAATCTCCCCTCCCCTAAATGCAGGGAAAAAATAGGTAGATATCGGAATAAAAAAAATGCTCTTAAAGTAGTAAAGAACTTGCACAAGGGCAAAGGACTTAAATTCAAGTATTGTCAAAAATGCCTAAAGGTCAGCTCGTTAAAGGGTACAGAATAGCATTTAAAATTTCCGACTACTGAAGATATCCAAATTCCTCCATTAACCAATCTTTACATTTACAAAGCAATTTATTAGATTTATTATTAGCATTAAAGGGAGGATTAATAATGAAAAAAATATGCTTTGTATTAAACTTTTGCTCCGGATTAAACTTTACTTCAATGTTTGCCGGACAAGCTCGAAGTTATAACAATGATTTTAAGGATTATTTTTCAAAGTATTATGATGTTTCAACTAACTATACTAGAGATGAATATACAGTTGATTATCTAGTCGTTCCAAAATCATTCCCTACTTTCCATAATGAAAATAATCTTCGAATAATCGAGGTTCCAGCTAACTTGCTTATGAAAAAAGAGTTTAAAAAAATAAAGGATTATATTGACGATTATTTTTCTGATCACTGCTATTGATGCCACAAGACAAAAATCGTTTTAGTATTCCTCCGTGATAGCCCCAGATTTAGGAGCTTTTCATGTGAGAATCAAAACAATTCTCTACTTCTTCACGGATTTGTTCCATCGTTGCTGGCATTTGTACAAACCAAGCGTTAGCACCTAAAATTTCACTAATAACAACATCTTTAGGTACTGATTTCTCATAATTCTTTGGCATTGCTCGAATAAATAGTTTTACTTTACGATCAATATTTTTCCTGTCACATGCTCTCATTTCTTCACCAACTTTTTAGTAAATGGATTTTTTTCAAACAATTCTCCTGATGAAATATTTACAACGATCACAATTCCGTTAACCTCTGCAGAAAAATGAATTTCATCCCATTGGCGATAGTTTTTAAGTCGATAATATCCATACTTTTCTGCGATTTGTCTGATCTTTTATTTGGGCATAGGCTACTCCTCTGTATAGGTACTTGGAGTGATTCCTTGAGGTAGTCTCCAACCATTTGCTGCAATCCGCCCGATCATCTTACTGGCCGATTCAAAGCTCCACGTTCCTACATTGAGAAATCCACGTTGTTCAAGTTGTCTGATTTGTTTAGGTGTAGCTAATCCCTCTACGCGTCGTTTCTCTAAACGTTCAAGCATTTTTGTTGCTTTACCAGCGTTATCAATTTGATCAGGGAGAATTCCCAATTTTTCTAACGTCTTGATTTGTTTGTCAGACGGCGGGGCCATTTCCCATCCAAATGATGGAACATAACTTGATAAATCTTCTGCCTGGATTGACATTTCAAATTGAAGCGGATCAACAAGCTTGCGTTTTCGCTTTCGCATTTCTGCTAACTGCTTCGCCAACGCTTCTTCACGTTCGGAAACAACGTCTTTTTCTGCTTGCACCTCTGCCTCCTCAAGATCGATAGCAAAACCTGTTTCGCTAGATTCTTCGATATTCTCAGTCATTTTCTTAGCGACTTCATCAGTGTTGGCAATTAGATGTGCTGGATGACAAAGCTCGTGTCGTTCTGTATGCCATAAGAAGTCTAATAAAAGAAGCTCCTCTTTTCCTTCATACAGGCGCGTTCCTCGTCCTACCATTTGGCTATAAAGTGATCGGACTTTTGTTGGTCGAAGAACTACAATACAATCGACTGACGGACAATCCCAGCCCTCGGTTAACAGCATCGAATTACAAAGGACATTGTATTTATCATTGTCAAAGTCCTCCAAAATTTCAGCACGATCTTTAGACTCTCCATTAACTTCTGCAGCTCTAAATCCACGATCGTTTAAAATATCACGGAACTTCTTAGAAGTCTTTACTAATGGAAGAAAAATGACGGATTTACGATCCTTACAATGTTTAGCCATCTCGTCTGCAATCTGGTAGAGGTACGGATCAAGTGCAGTTCCTAAATCCTTGGTAGAGAAGTCGCCTGCTTGTTGCTTAACTGCAGACAAGTCTAATTTCAATGGTAAAGTCAGAGCCTTAATCGGTGATAGGTAACCTTCTTTGATTGCCTGTGGTAATGAATATTCATAGGCTAAGCTTTCGAAGTAGGAGCCCAAATTTCGCATATCTCCACGGTCAGGCGTTGCAGTAACACCTAATACATTGGCGTCTTCAAAGTGCTGCAGAACTCGTTGGTAGCCATCACTAATACAGTGGTGAGCTTCATCAACTACAATTGTGTCAAAAAAATTAGGTGGAAATTGTGATAAGCGTTTTTCTCGCATTAATGTTTGAACAGATCCGACGACTACTCTGAAAAAACTTCCGATACTAGTTTGGTCTGCTTTTTCGGTTGCAGTTTTAAGTCCTGTGGACTTTTGTAGCTTGTCAGAAGCTTGGTCCAGTAATTCACCGCGATGAGCGAGGACGAGCACGCGCTCGCCCTTTTTCACTCGATCCTCGATGACCTTACTGAATACGATTGTCTTTCCGCATCCGGTGGGGAGAACTAAAAGGGTTCGTTTCTTCTCATTTTTCCACTCCTGCTGGATGGCTTCTCGTGCTTCTTGCTGATAAGGTCTAAGTTGCATAGTTTTTTCCTTTCTTTATTGTTATAATTAAAAAAACTACTGTTAAGGATGAAAAAGATGGGACAATATGAGTTACGGAAAGAGGCAGTTGCACTCTTAAAAAAAATTGATACTAATAGAGACAACTACATCATTATTCATTACGCTTGTGAGAACTTTAAACTAGGTCAAACAATATCCGCTGTCGCAGTAAGACAATTTAGAGATGGTCAAACCCAGTCATTCTCATTAAACAAAACGGCTCAAACAATGGGGATTTCTACCAAAGAAATTCCTTCTCAGATAGAAACTATTGAACGAAAAATGTTAGATGATTTTTTCAAATATGTTGAATCTCACAAAACTTATAATTGGATTCATTGGAATATGAGCTCTGATAATTTTGGTTTTAAAGGCTTAGAACATCGATATGAAGTTTTACAGGGAACCCCTGTTATAATTGATGACTCAAGAAAGATTAATTTGTCACATTTATTTATAGAGCTATATGACAAAGGTTACGCTGCCCATCCACGTTTAGAAAACTTAATGGAAATGAACTACATCGCTCCAAAAGATCTTTTCCCAGGATTTATCGATGAACCAGATGAACTTGATGAAACTGATCTTCTTCACAAAGGTAGATATAAAGAAATACAAATCTCATGTTTAAGAAAAGTTGATGTTTTTTCAAATTTTTTAAACCTGGCTATAGACGACACTCTTATTGTTAAAACACCAAAGCATAAAAGATATGGTTTAACTATAAGAGGCCGGCTAGCTGCATTAAATGAGTACATTTGGTTTAAGCCAATAACGTATTTTATTACTTTTCTTATTGGTTACTTTCTTGAGAAATTTTTAGATACTTTTTTTTGATTCTAGTATTTTTTCTTCAAAAAAGTGTATTGCCTCATCAATATCTTTTGTCGTTATGGGAAAGCTACCTTTAAATAGATTTTTGACCTCTATTAGAGCTGCTAGTTTTAAATAATTAGCTTTGGCAGAGGTTTCTTTATGCTCTTGTTCAATCATAATGATTCTCCCTTACGCTAAAATAGTGACTCGCTTTGATTCAACTTCTTCACTAAGTTGTTCTTTTAAATATTCCCGAATGTTCACAATCGCTTGATTTCTCCAAGCCCCACCATCTGCTTCAAAGATCGCACCGCGTGGTCCATCTTTCATACGGAAGATGAATTGACTTTCTGGTTGTTCAACTTCTAAGAAGGTACGGTATGGGGCAAGTATCACTGGATTTGGCACTTTCACATCCGCTTTTGATGCAACCCCCTGATTGATAGTGACTGCTTGACTCACACCGTCGTCTCCAGTTTTCTTAACATTTTCCTCTGAAATATTCCCAATAACTTGAAGTAAAATCTGACGATCGCTGTTAAGGACAAATTTTGATTGCAAAGCAATGTTGAACTCCTCTGTATCCATGAAATAGTTAAAATCGAATTTGGGAATGATTGCTTGTGCTACTGCCAATTTTTCACGACTGCCATCTCCTGCAATCAAACCCTTTAAATAAACAGCAGATTCATTTTTCACATGAATGATTAGAGATTCATCCTGACGATCCAGATTAGATTGAACATATTTGACAAAACCTGATAGTGTATTCAACATCAATGGTTCTTCTGCATTAAAAACTTTCGGATAAATTTCCTCTACATTCCCCGCAGTGTTTACTGCAAATAGGCGATCATCTTCCATTTCCACTAGTCGTTCGTGTGGTTTTGTTTCCATTTCAGTCATAAATTTGATTGCATCTTTAGTTAAGTCCATTTAATTATCCTCTTTTCTTTTGTAGGTCGATAATTTGTTGGTTCTTCGCTTCTTCTTTTTCGATGACATCGATTGGTTGTCCAACATCTGTTTTTGGTTGACCTGTGTCAGTATCAATATATGTTTGCCCTGGTACTTCAGATTTCAATTCATGCGCTTCAACTTTGCCTGTTGTTAGGTCTTTACCGGTTAATACGGTAGTGGCTACTCCTTCAACCGGTGCTAATTTCGTTGTAAAGTCACTAGATAAAGAGATAACTTTTCGGGTTTCATCCGGCTTAAATTCAAGTTTGATAGTTACGCCTCGCTTAGCAGTGGCTGCAGTATTTGGATCATGAATATTGGCAAATACTTTTTGTAGCTCGCCGTCCAATTTTTCTTGGACGGCGCCATTCGCTAACTCTGATAATTGAAGATCAATCGGTTTTTCCATTTATAAATTCCTCCTAAAATGCTCCTGGTTGAAATCCGCCTTGTTGCTGCGTTTGTTGTGCTACGACACCGTTATTTGCTGCTGGCGCTAAATATTCATCAATTTGATTGTTTTCGCCCGGAGACCCATCTTTTTTGGTGTATTTATTAACTTTCAATTTCGCATTACCTCGACTACCAACCACATTCCCCCAATTAGGTGCGAACGGTTGACCGATGACCGGAGCTTGACCAATACCAGTAAAGAATTGAGTAAGTTTCCACTGCCATTTTTTTACCATGTACAAACGATCAAAAACTTTCGTCGTCCCTTCTGCACCAGTGAACTCCATTTCAATCTCGGCGTAAGGTGTGCCATTTTGAATCTTAGTAGAATTTCCATCATAGATTTTCCGTTCAAATCCAGTTACCGTAAATGGATATTCTCCATCGGGAAATAGTGTGAATGTACTCTCTTCGGCATTAAAACTGTCGCCCCATCCAATAAATTCGTTTTCTTCGTTGTTCATTTAAAATATCCTCCTAAAACTTTCTTATTTGTGTATTTAAAAGGTTCATTGCCTTATCCCAATTTGAAGATAAGTAGCCCCATAAATCCTGTGGAATGTTCTCAAGTGGTGTATCTGCGGGCATGAAACCGCCTTGGTAGATAACTTGCATGATTTCATCAACGCTGATTTGATCTGTCATCATTAGATCAGCTACCGCACGCGGAACAATCGCCGGAATTTCTTCGTTACGTTCTGGTGCAAAATTAGTTTCCGGTTGAACAGTTTGATTTTGTGTAGGTTCAACAGGTTGCTTCGGTTCAATAGTTTGCGTCGATTGAGGTGTGCTTACTTCATTAAAGGCTTGAGCAATCTGTGCGTAATCGAACGGTAATTCATCCGCTAAACCGATTCGATTTTTTGCGTCCCAAGCTGGTCGATGGGTCGTATACATCATCCGTTGACCGCCAGTAGCTTTCTTGCTATTTGTTTTACTATCGGTAATCACAGTTGTTTTGTAGTTAGCAAAGAGAACCATATCCGCCCACTCTTTGACTAAAGGAGCTGCTTTCTTTTCGAGTTTTAATTCATATCGATCGAATGCTCCCATTTCATCGGGTTCTTCTTTTTTACGCAGCATTGCATGAGCAGTAACAACTACATTGATACCTAAATCAATAACTTCACTGAGCCTATTTAGTAAGGTTCCCATTTGTTCCGCTAATGCTACGAACTTTTTCCCATAACCTTCTGAATCAATGGCATTCCAACCATTTGTAGCCATTAAGTGACGTTTGCATAAATCTTCGGCCCAATCCATTGTGTCGATGACTAATGTCTGACAAGGCTTATTTTGCTTCACAAAATCGACTTGTTGCATTAACATTTCCCAACTAGTTGGTCTAGGAAATCGTTTAACATCCATGTGTAACGTAGAATCCTCCGTATCAATAAACAAGGGATGTGCAAACTGACTAGCAAAAGTTGATTTACCAATTCCCTCTACACCATACAAGACTACCTTTTGTGCTTTGGGTACTTTCCCAGTTATAATTTCCATTAAAACGCTGCTCCTTTCCATGTTGAATTATTCGGTACTTCATTTATTGGTTCGATTGTTTCATTTTTGATCGCATAACCATCTTCGATGACGATTTCGCATTCATCCCCCGTAGATACTCGAGTAGCGATGCCTTGCAAGTTCTCTTGCTCTAACCAGGTACCGAATTCTTCCAATGAGTTCATGTCCATCTGTTCCAATTTATCCAATAGAATAAATCCGCAGTCTGGTTTCAATTTACGAACAATTGCCGTCGATACTTTTAACTGATCAGAGCCGCTCATGTTGTCCCACTGTTGGCCGTTATAGATCAATTCGCCATCTTTCACAGATAATCCCGGCAACGGTAACTCTGCTTTATCTAGTAGCTCCGCTTTTTGGTTACGGATTTCGTCAATGGTTGCGGTTAATTGATCATATTGATTGCGGTACTCTGCAGCATCTTCTTCGGCCTTATCCTTATCAAGATTCACACGAACACGGCGATTGATTTCATCGATTTCAGCAATATTACTTTCAAGTTCAGTGGTTGATTCATCTTGTAAGTCTTTAGCTGATTTCTGAGCCGTTTCTAGGTCTAACGATGTCTGATTATGTTTTGTTTCTAGTTCTAATAACTGCTGACGCATATTTTCGATCTGTTGGTGTTCCATTTCAAAACGTTGGCTAATTTCATTGACTTGCTGCCGTTTACGCTGATTTTCACCATTGCGTGCTAATATTTCCTGTTGTTGTGCCACTAACTCTGTGATGGAAACTAGTTCTTTTGGTGCATCAGGATAATACTGCATTTCTTTTGCGAACTTTTCTTTTTGATCTTTGATCTGACCAATTGTGTGACGCTTGTTGTATTCTTCTGTTTCAGCACGCTCTAATTCAAATAGTTGACCACCAACCCCAATAATTTGTAACAAAGTCTGCGCTTTTTCTTTAGAAGTCGAATCCATAAATTTCGGTAAGTTAATTGCTAACTCTTCGACGAAACTATTTAATAAACTCTGTCCTCCTTTTTGTCCGCTGGGATCAGTGATTTTCAGATCTGAATTCTTCCCTTTGCGTTCAACAATCAATCCATTATTCATAGTTATACTAAGATGTGGGGGTGTCATCGAACCTTCACGATGAGCTTGACTAGGCTTGAACTTGTTCCCACCTAACGTCCAAGCAATCGCATCAAGTACGCTAGTTTTCCCTTGATTATTGTTTCCACCTACAATTGTTAGCCCGTTGGGCGTAGGTTCAATCTTGACGGCTTTCACCCGCTTGACGTTTTCAATCTCAAGCTTGTTGATTTTCATTGCCATATGCTTTACACTCTCCTTAGATAAACGTTTTTATTTGCTTACTTCGGGTGCGACCGAGGTAGGCTTTTTTTGTGCGATCAATTGGCCATCTTTTGAGAAATACTGCTCTGATCGGTGGCCATTAATAATTGTTGTCGTCAGTATCAACGTAACTTCACGTGATTCAACGGTGAATGACGGTTGTATCAATTCTTTCATGGTTGATTCCTCCTTCTTCTTAGGAATATGTGCAAAACGAGCATCGTTAAATCGATTCATTGATTCTTTCGCCTTTATACTAGTTGTTCCCTTTTTCGGCTTTTCTAATACCCCCTCTTTCCTTAAACGATTAATTTTTCCAACGATTTGTTCAAATGTTCGATTACATAGTCGGCCGAGTTCTGCATGATTACAGCAAAATCCATTTTCATCAAAATTAATATTTACCAATAAAATATCTACTTCTTTTTGAGTCCAATTTCTCTGAACGGCTGTCTGTCTCAGCTTTCCAATTTTTTTCATTCGTGCAATTCGACCTGCTATAGATTGTCCCGAACGATCAAGGCTATCTCCTATCTCTTTATAAGTCGCACCTTTTTTGTACATCGCAATAATTCTTTTATCGTCATTTTCAGTAAATCTTCGACCTCTAGGATCAAACGATTTACTAAAGTCAGTTGGCGGAAACTGCCCATCTCTACGTAATTTATATATTTTTACATCTACTGACTTTGCTGATCGCCCTAGCTTTTTCGCTAACTGTTCGACATTCAACACAACATTAGTCTCCGCAAGCAAAGCGTTCTTCTTTAAATATTGAATCTCTTTAGTAGTCCAGTTTTTCACAGAAATCACCTCCCGTTAGCTCTGCTTCGCAGATCAAACTCAAATTCCTCAGTCAACAGGAGATTCCCTCCCACACCAGCAATGAGTAATATTTTGATCCATACCGGTATGAATCCAGTAGTTGCGGCACCAACTCCAATCATGGCCATAAGAAGAGTTAAACGTCGTATCCAATAGATTTTTTTCATGCCGATCTCTCCTTTAAAACTTCTTTTGGTGATACTTTTTTAGTCCTATATTTGTTCTCATCTTTCCATCGTAGAAACCAGATGAATGTATGGACATGAATGAAAGTCGTAGAATGACCGGGTTTAAGAATCCCTTCTTTGAATTCTTCGATATCTTCCATTTCTTTGCAGTAGTCGATTAATGTTGTTTTAGACATTCCGTGGAACATTTTTAAAATTAAGCCCTGTCGATACCAATCATCAGGATCTGCAACCTTTTCAGCCGATTCAATCAACTGTTTTAAAGTAGGCTTCTTCATGACTTCCACCTCCTAAAAATTGTCGTTCCATACTTTATGTTTGATCGCAAAATCCTTCACTACGGATAAGTAAATTTCGACCAATTTCTTATCATCTGCAATTGCATCAACTTGATTCAACTTGTCACGTTTGGATTTGCACACACCTTCATCAGCCATGCGACGACGCTTATTGGTTACACGCTGAGAAAGGTTCGCTCCTGCTCGACGTTCTACTTCTTTGTAAATTTCGTTACGAACAGTTCTATGAGCTTCCCCACCACCTTGGACACGTACAACCTGATTCACTAACGAATTGGCATTTTTTCGCCAATCACGTGTGTTCAACGATACTATCTCTGACACGCTGTCGATTTTCGTTTCTAACTGCTTAGTAGCCAGTTCCTGTGAAGCTAACTGATTGACTACACTATTCATGAATTGAAGTTCCGGACTAAGATTAGACGTATCTAATTGCTGCTTGAGGTGACTCTCCATTTGATTAAAACGTTCAATATAAGCGACCGCGAATTGTGTTCCTTTTGCTCCAGTCATTCGTGTGCTGTATAACTCGCATCCTTTTTTTGTGCAATCAAAGCAAGGTAATTCCTTATTTTGAGAATTGAAATACGTTGATTCAATGAAATAATTGGACAGCGCAATTTTGCTCTCTCCTAATTGATTGATGATATTTCGAATATCACGTAGCACCTCTTTGTGATCACGCTTGACCATCCCTGCTACTTCCACACTGTTAATTGTTTGTTCAAGTTGATTCATTCGGTTTCCTCCTATCTAATTTTGTAAAAGTCGATAATAGCCAAAAGTGTTTCGTGGGCTTTTCTACTTTGATTCTTACCGGATAAGTAATCGTTTAAATCTTGTCTCGGAAGATTGAAATATGTCGCTACACTGATTAACGAAATACCTTTTTGTTCAAAATAGTCTCGAATCTTTTGACGACTTACTGCTGTGTCAGGCATGGTGTCCCCTCCTTTCTTACTTAAATTGTAAGTTGATTACACAGAAAGTATAAATATCCATTGACTTTATTGACCCATTCGGATACTATAAGGGTATAGAAAATAAGCCACAACATCACACTTAATTTCTGCAAAGAGTCGCCAAACAAAATGCAATACAATGTGATTTTTGGTTTGCAATCTATAAAATTAACTTACAAGAAGAGTATAACCCGATTGGGTAATTATTTCAATGGTTTAATTGCCTTTTTGTAGACTTTTTTTGTAAAAAACTAGGAGAATGCCTTTATGACAACGTTTAATAGAATCCAACTCTTAGCCAAACAGCAAGGAAAAAGCCTAAAACAATTAGCTAGGGAATTAAATTTCGGAGAAAGCACTATCTATAAATGGAAAACTCAATCACCTAAAATGGAATATCTCATTAAAGTAGCAGAAAAATTAAATACAACAACGGATTTTCTTCTCGGAAAAACTGACAATCCAAATACTAAAGAAACTCTTTTAAATGAGGAAGAGAATGATCTACTAGCCGCTTTCCGTCTTGAGAGTGAAGACTTAACTGATGAGGAAAAGAAAAAATTTAACAACTCCCTAAAAGGAATGATGAAAGTTGCTCGCGGATTGCTGAATGATGATTCTAAATGGAAGGAATAGTGTGGTGACAGCCTATGACCAAATTCGAATATCAACATGTTTTTTCTGACGAATATAATGAATATCTAAAAAAAGCAGAAGAATTACTCTTTGCTATATCGATTCAGTTTAATAAGTCCATTGATAAGCTTCGGTATGATGACATAATCAATTATTTCCGAATCAATTTTAATGTATACTTTGCATTTTTTGAAGCTGATCCAACAGAATTGTATGGAGACGAAGGATGGCCCAAGACTCAGCCTGACAGTTCTTGGATTAAATACAAAGATACGATTCAAGGCTCTGACTTTTGCTTTTTAGATTCAGAAATTGTAGATCGAATCTCTGGTGTCACTATTCCTGAAGGCAACCGTACTCTTATCTTAATTAATCAGGATCGTGTTTATCCTAGAATCGTGTTTACAATTTTGCATGAACTATGTCACTTTTATTTTCATATAAGAGATAAAGACAAGAAACAAGCATTCGTTTCGCTAACAAATGATCAGATTGATGGTCAATACTCTGAGGAACTAATTCCTTTTGAGAACGAAGCGAATATTATCGGTTCTATTCTTTTTTGCCCAGGAGAGCGTCTTGAATACATGTTAGTTAAAAAATATACATTTAAGGACTTGTGCCGAAACACTGGTATGAGTGAGCCGGCTATGCATAATAGATTACTTAATTATATTGAGCATGCTTTGAGATTACCTTTTCGATTAGCATTAAATTATGTATTGAAATTCCGAGCCGAAGATCCCAAAACACGTCAAATCCTTAGATATAAGGTTCAACAGCAAATTGATCAACGAGCTGCAAACAAAGAAACTGAAACTTTAATCAAAATTCAATCCGCATATGTTGACAAGTTAAAGGACAGTAGTTTTTGGGGAGAGATTGTTGAAGAATTAGGTTTTTCTGATGACCAAATAGACAATTCTGAAGATGATGATTTTCCGAATATATAAAAAACACGATCCCACCCCGCCAAGAGTTAGATCGTGTTGAAATAAGTTACCTATGGGTATAGGCTTATTTAGTTGTACCTATTATACCAAATGATAGGAGGAAATAACAATGTGGGTTGAACAAACCAAAGACGGCCGATTCAAATATATTGAGCGCTACACTGATCCCTATACCGAAAAGACTCGTAAGAAGTCCACCACTCTTACTAGTGAATCGCCGCAAGCTTGGAAGAAAGCTCAGAAAATTATAGATAAGAAAATTCAAACTGCCCTTGAGGATTACGATAAATCCGACATTTCTTTTGGAAAGCTTTATGCAGAATGGTTTAAATACTATAAGCAACACGTAAAGCGGACCAGCTATCTGAAGGTTCCACTAATGATGAAACACGTTTCGAAACATATCAGCGACGACACGATCGTCCGGAACATTGACGAATCCCTTATTTATAAAATTATCGAGGATATGTATACGTTTGGTGAATTGTCGTTAAACTATACAAAGCAAACAAAGACAACACTATCTGTCATGCTTAATTATGCGGTGGAAAAAAATTACATTACACGAAATCCCGCCTTGTCTGTTAAAATTCAACCAAAAAAAGTCGAAGAAGATAAGAGAAAACTCGCTATGGATAAGAAATATCTGGAGAAAGAAGAAATCGACAAAATACTAAAACAGCTTTACTCAAATCCACGCAGAAAGCTCCACGGTATTATTGCAGAATTTTTGTACTTAACTGGCTTGAGGTACGGGGAATTAATAGCGTTACAAATGAAGGACTATAAAGATGGAACAATATCCATTAACGGCACATTAGATTATTCCTTTGTCAAAATGGACGATGCTGTGAAGACGACACCTAAAAATTCTTATTCACGTCGCGAGGTTCAATTGTCTGATCGTGCCAAGGAATTAATCGATGAACTCATCGCCGACAACATCCTTTCTGGTAGAGGGAATGAAGCCGAGGACTACATTTTTGTCTCTTCGAACGATACTCCTCTGACTCTGCATGCATTCAACGCTGTACTTCATAAAGTAGAAGAAGAATTAGAGTTAGAGAAGAGTTTATCCTCGCATATTTTTAGGCATAGCCACGTTTCGCTGCTATCCGAGCTAGGCGTTCCTTTGAAAGCGATCATGGAGCGGGTAGGGCATTCTGATGCGAATACGACACTGTCAATTTACAATCACGTAACCAAAAAGTCAAAGCAGCAAGTCATAGACAAACTAAACAGCCTTTGATATTCCTGCCCCTTCCTTGCCCCTTTAGTATAGAATCTAATACAAAAAGAAGAAAGAACCCTTATAATAAAGGGCTCTTTCAGTGTTTTTACATCATGCCGCCCATCATTGATGGGTCCATTGCTGGTGCAGCGCCTGCTCCACCTTCAACAGGTTTATCAGCAACAACTGCTTCTGTTGTTAATAACAATGCAGAAACAGAGGCCGCATTTTGTAATGCTGAACGCGTTACTTTTGTTGGGTCAACGATACCAGCATCGATCATATTTACATAGTCACCAGATGCTGCGTTGAATCCTGTACCTTGATCCGCATTTTTTAATTTATCAATAACGACTGAGCCTTCGAATCCAGCATTTTCAGCGATTTGACGAACAGGCTCTTCCAATGCACGAACGACGATCTTGATCCCTGTAGCTACATCGCCCTCAGCATCTAAATCAGAAACTTTCTTGATGACGTTCACTAATGCTGTACCCCCACCAGAAACGATTCCTTCTTCAACAGCCGCACGAGTAGAGTTCAGCGCGTCTTCGATACGTAATTTCAATTCTTTTAATTCTGTTTCAGTCGCCGCACCAACTTTAACCACGGCCACTCCGCCAGCAAGTTTAGCCAAGCGTTCTTGCAATTTTTCACGATCGAAGTCAGACGTTGTTTCGCCGATTTGGCGTTTGATCATTTCAACACGATCTGTTAACGCTGCTTTGTCGCCTGAACCTTCAACGATCGTTGTATTGTCTTTGTCGACAACGACTTTACCAGCAGTCCCTAAGTTTTCGATCGTTGCTTCTTTCAAGTCCAGACCAAGATCTTCTGTGATCACTGTAGCGCCCGTTAAGATCGCGATATCTTCAAGCATTGCTTTACGACGATCGCCAAAACCAGGAGCTTTTACTGCTACAACATTGAATGTTCCACGAATCTTGTTCAAGACTAATGTTGGTAATGCTTCTCCGTCTACATCATCAGCAATAATCAATAATGAACGAGATTGTTGCAAGACTTGTTCTAACAATGGCAAGATGTCTTGGATGTTAGAGATCTTCTTGTCTGTAATTAAGATGTATGGATTTTCTAAAGAAGCTTCCATTTTATCGTTGTCTGTTACCATATATTGAGATAAGTAGCCGCGATCAAATTGCATTCCTTCAACGACATCTAACTCAGTATCGATCCCTTTAGATTCTTCGATCGTAATAACGCCGTCGTTACCAACTTTTTCCATTGCCTCAGCAATTAGTTTACCGACTTCTTCGCTGCCTGAAGAAACAGCAGCAACTTGTGCAATTGCATCTTTTGAATCAACGACTTTAGAAATACTGTGCAATTCTTCAACTGCTGTTTTTGTTGCTAATTCGATTCCGCGACGAATGCCCATTGGATTTGCGCCTGCAGTAACGTTCTTCAATCCTTCACGAACGATTGCTTGTGTAAGGACTGTTGCTGTTGTAGTTCCGTCACCAGCGATGTCGTTTGTTTTAGATGCGACTTCAGAAACAAGCTTTGCGCCCATGTTTTCAAAATGATCTTCTAATTCGATGTCTTTTGCGATAGTCACACCATCATTTGTAATCAAAGGAGAACCGTAAGATTTCTCTAAAACGACATTACGTCCTTTTGGTCCTAATGTTACTTTTACTGTATCTGCTAATTTGTCTACTCCGCGAAGCATTGCTGCACGTGCATCTTCAGAAAATTTAATATCTTTTGCCATGATTCTTTCACCTCATTATTTTTTATTCAACGATTGCCATAATATCTTTTGCAGCGATAATCAAGAATTCACTGCCGTCATATTTTACTTCTGTACCTGCATATTTTTCAAACATTACCATATCACCAACAGCTACTGGCATTGGACTCTTTTGACCGTTTTCCAGCACATTGCCTTCACCGACAGCTACGACTTTAGCAGTTTGTGGTTTTTCTTTTGCTGCAGAAGCTAAGACTAGGCCTCCAACTGTTTTTTCTTCTTCTTGAGTAACTTCAAGAATGACACGATCACCTAATGGTTTTAACACGATAAATCCCTCCAACTAGTAATGAATTTTCAAGTCGTTAGCACTCGATAGATAAGAGTGCTAACTCACAATTCTTATCATACCATTTTTGTTTCTTTTTGCAAGTCCTTCGTTTCTTTTTTTGATTTTTCCTGCACTAAGTTTTTTGAGAACTATGGTATACTTGGGAACAATAAATGGTTAGAAAGGAAGTTCAATGAACGAAAAAAAATATAGTTTCATTACGATTTTTACTTATGGATTGGTGCTGTTTTCACCTTTGATTTTCCAACGCGTACTCCAAGCAAATTCTTCACAACTCATTCAGTTAACAACGCTCGCTTATTTTCTTGGCGCAGCTTTGATGGTTGTTTATCGTTTTAAATCAAACATCTTCGGATTAGAAGGTACGCGAAAAAGTGTACTGATCTCCATTTTAATTGGTATTTTGGGTGTCCCTGCTTCCCTGCTCTTGCAAATGGTCATTTTACAAATTGAGCAGCGCTTCTTGGGACAATCGATTGCTTCACAGAATACACAAAATATCGTTCAACTGATCATGAACAATATGATTTTTATCCTGGCGACAACTATCGCCGGCCCAATCATGGAAGAATTTGTTTTTCGTCGTGCAATTTTTGGTTCGCTAGAAAAGAGATTCGGCTTTTTCCTGCCGGCACTTCTCAGCTCTGTCCTTTTTGCCTTTGCTCACAACGATGGGCATTATCTGCTATATGCAGGTTTAGGGTTCCTTTTCTGTGGAATGTATCGCTATAGCGGACGCATTTGGACTTCTATGATTACCCATGTTGGGATGAATCTGCTCGTTATTTTGACCCAGCTTGCCCTACACGCTAATTAAATCTGAAACGAATCTTTTGCCTTTTTATAAAAACCTCCTTAGACTGAATGTACAATCACTCTAAGGAGGTTTTTTAATGAAGGTAGCGATTATTGGTGCAACAGGACACGCCGGCTCTATGATTTTAGAAGAAGCGCTTGATCGTGGGCTCGCTGTTACAGCCATTGTCCGTCATCCTGAAAATCTGAAGGTACATGTGCCCATTTTGGTCAAGGACCTTTTCGAGCTTACAAAAAAGGATGTCGAATTTTTTGATGTAGTCATTGACGCATTTCGCCCGCCGATCGGACAAGAGGAGATGCATCAAACATCTTTAAAACATCTCAGTGATCTTTTACGTGGAACGGATACACGCTTGATCGTTGTAGGGGGAACCTCTTCCTTATTTATTGATGAAACACAACGCATGATCGATGTCTCTGATCCAAAGGCAGTGTATTATCCCACTGCTTATAATATGTACCAAGCATTTCTAGAATTAAAAGCAACCCAACAGCTAAGCTGGACCTATATAAGCCCGGCTGCAAATTTTGTACCTGATGGTTTACGGACTGGAAAGTATCAGATCAGTGATGATCATCTAAAAAAGAACTCACAAGGTAAGAGTGAGATCAGCATGGCAGATTATGCAATTGCCCTGATCGATGAAGTGATCGAACCAAGACACTTGAACCAACATTTTAGCGTATATAGCTGATCAAAAAATGGCAAGCCTGCAAAAAGCAAGCTTGCCATTTTTTTAGATTGCGAATAATTCTGTCGCGCTATCTGGATCAGTATCAAAGATTTGGAACTGATGGTTTACACCTAGATCATACCGCGTCAAGGTCTCTTCCATCGTCATATGAGCGAGTTCCTTCATATTGTTCTCTCTACTTAAATGTCCTAAATAGATGCGTTTTGTACGATCACCAAGAATATCGGTCATCACTAGCGCGCCATCATCATTAGACAGGTGGCCGCGATCGCCAAGGATTCGTTGTTTTAAACTCCATGGATAGGCACCCATACGCAACATCTCTAAATCATGATTGCTTTCGACCAAGTATGCGTCTGCATCGCGAATCGTCCCTCGGACATGTTCACTAGCATAACCTGTATCTGTCAACATGACAAATGAATGACCATCTTTATAGAAGCGATAAAATTGAGGTGCTGCCGCATCATGAGAAACACCGAAACTTTCGATATCCAAATCACCGAAAGTCAGCACCTTCCCCATCTCGAAGATATGCTGTTGTTCAACATCAACCTTTCCGATCAGCGGAGACATCGCTTCCCACGTTTTCTCATTCGCATAAACAGGTAATTTATATTTTCTTGCAAGAACTCCGACACCATGGATATGATCTCGGTGTTCATGAGTCACTAAGATCGCATCTAAATCTTCAGGTTTTCGATCGACCTCTGCTAATAACGAAGTGATTTTTTTCCCGCTCAACCCAGCATCGACCAAAATTCTTTTTTGCGGACTTTCTAAGTACAAAGAATTTCCTGTACTTCCGCTAGCTAAAATGCTGATATTGAAGGCGTTATTCATTTCTAACATGAGCAATTGGTCCTCTCTTTTAAAACTGTCCTCAGTATACAACCCTTTTTATGGATTTTCCACCTTTGGAACTAAATTATTCGTGATCACCTGATTATTCAGGGCGTTGACTTTTTCAATCTGCGTCGTCTTATCTGACGTCCGTATCTTGACGAACCAAACAGGCACATACACATTTTTCTCACGTACTTCAAGTGTGCGGAAATAGCCTAAATAAATGTTGGTAATCGTCGATTTGCTCGGAATATTATTGTTGATATATAGCGTGTTCAAGATTTCTTTTTCGGAATAAAGCGACATTTTTTCTCGCAAAGGCTCAATGTCCTTCAACCGGGTTTGAGTATATTTAGAGACCCGCTCCTGGTCATCCTCCTTCATGATGTCTAACGTCACGCGGGACGTTTCATCAATAAAAGGAATCCCTTCATAGGTTTGCGCTCCGACGACTTTTCCTAAATCCTCATCTTTCTTAGAAACATCAGGAAGGTACGTATATTCTGTGCCATTCGTGATAAAAGTGGACTCCTTCATCAAACGATTAAAACTACTCGTCGCCTTTTTTAGATCAAATTTTATTTCTCCATTTGGGATACTTGTCAGTACTCGGGTAGAAATGGTCCAATTCCCATTGATTGGTGCGTTCGTTCCTTCGTTTACTAGTGAATCGAACGTATCCTGCTCAGCACTCAAATAATACCCCTCTTGGTGGTCGTCAGTAACTTCATCTTTGATTTTTATATCATCATTTTCTAGGCGCTGCACAATATCTTCCCGCTGATTTGAATTAGTCACTAAACTTTGTTCGTGCTGATTATTCCAATAAATACTGAAGAGAAATATATTCAGACCGATGAAGACGAGAAAAAAGATCCATTCGATTTTTCTAAAATCCAATTAGCTCGCCTCCGTTTCTAGATTTCCTTGCATCAGCTGGTTAGCGGAGTACCAAGTGTCCTCATATTTAACAAACCATTCTGGCGTTAAGGCAACTAATTTATTTACACCATCAATATCCTGCCAAGTATAGCCAATGATAAAACTTTGGATCTTATCAAGTTCGATTCCTGCCGCAGCTAGACTGTTTTCTACCTCCAGCGTGCTTGGCAGCTCAACTTCTTCATCAGAAGGTATCGGTACTTGGACCGTGTCCATACTCGTCTCGATTTTGACTTGCGGTGTGGGTGTATTAGGCGCGTGCTGAATTTTGACAGTCATCTTTCCTTTAGAAGATTGACTGAAGATCGGGTACCCTTCGACAAATATTCGATAATTGATTTGTCCGTCATGATGATCAAAATACCGTAGATTTCCAACAGAAGTTCCCAACCGGCTTACGTAATTAAAACTTTGGCTGTACATACTTTCCTTCGCTAAATCGGAAGGCAGCTCACCATTAAAGGTCACCAAACGCTTCTGTTCATCCATTATAAGCTCTTCATGGCCGCTGACAAATGAACGAGAGCCGCTTTCTTCTTCCTCCCCTTTTGCTTGATCGGGGTTTTGGAAAAATGCATTTCGAAAAAGTGAATACGATTGGGTCGTTAAAATATAACTGTATTTTTTAAGCCGAACACGATCTTTTGTGCGTGACAGACGAGGAACCAAAGGATTTCCCTCAGCCATTGGCAAATAGCGTCCTTGATTTTTTTCGTAAATGGTCTCCAAACCAGAAAAATCCGCGGAAATCGTCGCTTCATACACGATGTCCTTATTATAGTTCAGAAAGCGAATCTTCTTTTTGGAAAAATCAATCTGAATCTTTGAAAACATGATTTTATCCGAATCTTTCATTGAATTCAAATTGACCGGCATATCAAAAACCTTGATATATTCAGCCAAAGAAAACTCGCCTTCATAATTCATTTCAATCCCGTTGGATAAATTGTAGTAACTTTCAATGTCTTCTCCATGGGCTATTTCTTGCAACTGACCATAGGTACTTTCTGTTAAGCGCGCCTGTGTGGTAGCCAGCAGATTTTCGCTGCTTGTTTGAAACTTCCCATTCGACAAATTCCATGTCCCGCGAATCGGCAGAAAAGCGTCTGTTGCCTTTGTGTAGTTCTGATCGCTCTTCACTGCCTGCTTGCTTGTAGTGACATCGGATATCTTTGAGGTAGGACTAAGCCAAATGGCATAGGTTAAGATGAGGCTCAGAAAAATCAGAGCCATAAGTGCGACACGAATGATTTTTTCTGATAATTTCATTCCCAAATATCCTCCTCATAGGGTTCATATGGTAAAGAAATATAGAAGGTCGAGCCTTTTCCTTCGACACTCTCAACCCAGATTTGTCCTTGATGCGCCTTCATGACTTCTTTAGAAATGGCTAGCCCAAGTCCTGTTCCGCCTTGTTGACGGGCACGAGCCTTATCGACGCGATAAAAGCGTTCGAAGACTTTTTCCAGATCCTTCTTAGGAATTCCTAGTCCTTCATCAGAGATACTTAAGACAACATTGTTATGAGTCTCCATCAAGTGAACTTCGATCTTTCCGCCGTCAGGTGAATACTTGATGGCATTGTTCATGATATTATCAATCACCTGCATGATTTTATCCGTATCGATTTCTACCCATAAATCACGTTCGGTAAACTCACGAATGATCCGATACGTTTTTTCTTGGCTGTTCACCATCATGTCAAAGCGATCCAAAATATAGTCCACTAGTTCATTGAAATTGACAAGTTCAAGGTCCATTTGCTGCGCACCTGAATCCATTCGAGAAAGATTCAATAAATCATTGATCATTCGAATCATTCGATCGGTCTCGCCCAAAGTCACGTGAATAAAGTCTGGAGCTACTGCTTTGTCTTCCCAAGCACCTTCTTCTAACGCTTCTAAATAGCTGCGGACACTTGTCAACGGCGTACGCAACTCGTGTGACACATTGGAAACAAACTGACGACGCTCTTCAGCCGTCTTTTCTTGTTCTGTTACGTCATGGATAACAACTACTAATCCACTGATAAAGCCAGATTCACGACGAATCATAGCAAAATCTGATCGTAGCGTCATACGATCTTCTTCTGAATCAGATTTTGAACGATTGATTAAAATCTCTTCTGGCGTTTCCAGCAATTTACGCAGCGTGTACTCTTCCTCTAAATCAAGCAGAGTCAAAATCGACTGACCAATCGCCTGTTCATTCGTTGTATTAAGCAAAGACAAGGCCATTTCATTGATCGTGATGACTTTTCCTCGGCGGTCTGTTGCTATAACCCCGTCAGTCATGTGCGTCAACACGCTGTCCAAACGATTTCTTTCAGCTTCCATCGTATCCTGAGCATCTTCAATACGGTCAGATAATTTATTGAATGTTTCTGCAAGTTGACTCAACTCGTCATGCCCTTGAACATCGACCTTCTCAGAATAGTCTCCTTGCGCAATACGAACTGCTTGCTTTTGCATTTCTTTAATAGGCTTTGTGATCGATCGTGCCACCAATAACGCGACAATGATCGAGATCAATCCCGCGATCAAGGAGGCAGTAAAGAAAATCAAAGCTGTGTTGCTGATTTCGGTATATTTTTGCTCAATGTCACTTTTAACATAAAGAGCCCCGATCACAGCCGAATCGCCGGTCGGGGACTGAATGGGTTGGACATTGATATATACCCGTCTATTATTATCATCTAGTGTTACATATTGCTTCATTGAAAAATCATCGATGTCGCTGTATTCATTTTTCTTTCCGATGATCGAATCTTTCTGACCCACGTCATTTGTAGCGATGACGATCCCTTTATCGTCTACCACCCACATCTCAGTGATATTGTCAGCCGTTCCATTATTTTCAAGGATTCGCTGAAGCTGATCTGCCTCATTGCCGGCATCTTCTGACATGGTGGCTCCGAGGGTCGTACTTAGCAAAGAGACCCGCTGATTCATATCCTTGGTAAAACTATCGATTGTTGATTTTTCAAGTCCCCGAATAAAGTAAGCACCGATGATCTCGATCGAAATCAGTAAAATCAAGATAAACGAAAACGCAATCTTGAAATTGACCGATCGGTAAAAACGGATTCTCTTTTCCATACTTACTCCTGTTCAGGGTTACGTAGGTAATACCCTACGCCACGTCTTGTTACTAAATAGGTAGGATGACTGGGGTTATCCTCGATCTTTTCACGTAAACGACGGACAGTCACATCCACTGTTCGCACATCGCCAAAATAATCGTATCCCCAAACGGTTTGCAGTAAATGCTCTCGCGTCATCACTTGTCCGATATGTTTTGCCAAATAGTGTAGCAATTCAAACTCACGATGCGTTAGTTCGATCGTATCTCCGTGCTTGGTTACCATGTAAGCATCTGGATGAATCGTCAAATCTCCGATCGTTAAATCACTTTGTGTCGTATTTTCTTCTTCTTTGGGCGCTTGTCCACCTCGACGTAAATTTGCCTTTACGCGGGCAACTAATTCACGATTAGAAAATGGTTTAGTCACATAATCGTCCGCTCCTAATTCTAAGCCCAATACTTTATCGATCTCAGAATCCTTCGCCGTAACCATAATGATCGGCATTTCATGGGTCTTGCGTACTTCACGAGCCACTTCTAAACCGTCTTTTTTTGGCAACATTAAATCTAATAAAATCAAATCTGGATTGACCTCTTCGACTTTTTCTAAGGCTTCTTCACCATCATATGCAGTGAAGACTTCATAGCCTTCTTTGGTTAAATTGAATTTTACGATGTCCGAAATCGGCTTTTCATCGTCAACTACTAGAATTTTTTTCACTAAGAGTCACCTCATACCTTTATAAGATTGTATGTACGCCCTACCATTATACAATAATTTCAATACTGTTTCATCTTTTCAAACAGATGACGATTTTTTACAACGATTACTTAAGAAAAAATAGAAGAATTTAATTGAATAATAAAAAAGAGACAAGCATTTGCTCATCTCCTTCTCGGTAATTTGATTTCTTCTGTTTTAAATATTTTTTTATTGCTTTTAATGAAATAAGCGAAAGCAGTAAAGTGACTTTGTCACTAATCCAATACTTGACAAACCACGCCTAAGGAACCTGGTCCAGTATGAACGGATAATGCAGGAGAAACTTTTCCAAAATAGATATTTTCAGCAGTCGGAAACATCTCTTGTAGCCGTAATCGGATTTTTTCCGCAGTTTCCAATGCGTCGGCGTGTGTTACAGCCAAATTAAAGCGCTTGTGATTGCCAACATGGTCCTTTACTAGCTGTAAAGTCTTATCGATACTCTTGTTTAGTCCACGAACTTTGGCAACTGTATAGTAGATGCCTTCAGAATTACAAGAGATGATCGGTTTTAACTTCAAGGCACTCCCCAATAAAGAAGAGACCAAACCAATACGTCCGCCCTTTTGTAAATACTCCAACGTGTCTACATTGAAGAAGATTTTTGTGTAGGGGATTTTGCTTTCTACTTCTTCAATCACTTCTGAGAAGGATTTGCCTTGTTTCACCAAGTCGCCGGCGTAAATAGCTAGAATCCCTGCTCCGATCCCCACATTTTTCGTATCAATCGATTGGAAAGTTAACCCTTCGTAATGCTCGCCGAGTACGCGCAGCGCATTGTAAGTCCCGCTTAACCCGCTTGAAATCGTCACAATAATCACATGTGTATAGCCTTGTTCTTTGATCTCATCAAAAACCTGATGGATCAATTCGCCATCTGGTAAAGAAGTGCTTGGCAACTCTTTCTTGATTAAAGGAAAAATAGTATCGGAGCTAATATCGTTCCCATCTCTATATTCTTTATCACTAAAAATAATACGCAATGGCACCATAAAAAAAGGGCCGCTGTTCACTACTTCCTTTGGGACGTCTGTCCCAGAATCAACTAGGATTGCGATTTTTTCACTCATCCGTTTCGCCTTCTTTCTCTTTCTCCAATTGAATGATTTTTTCAGTTAACATTTTTTGTGTAAAAGAAGCTATCGCACTTTCCATTGCTAAATAGTAGAAATCTTTTTTGTAGCTGTTAAATTCGATTTCTTCACCTAAAACTATTTTTGCCAGTTGCAGCAGTGCTTCTTCTTGCACGGTACAAAAACTATTGTACGCGTCCTTTGGTTCATTGATCGCCAATTGCATCCGAATCAATTCATTGATATCAGGAATCGCAAAAACTTGCTTCAGCAGCGTAATAGCAATCAAATAGGCCAAATGATTACGGTTATATCTCTTCTTCACAGGTGGTGGAACTAATTTATGTTTAACATAATTATTGACCATAGCACTGGATAGAAGCTGATGCTTGTCATCTTCTATCAAAGGGGATAAATAACGGTCAACAAGGGTGATTACTTGATCCATGTATAGCTCTAGTTCGGGTAACTCTTCCCAGCGAGGCAGTCGTAAATCTTTTAAGCCTTCTGCCCAGGTTCTGAGCTTTGTATCTTCCATTGAACACACTCCCTTTAAGGGTAGTTTATCAAAATTATGGTAATTATACAACATAGTTTCAAAAACTAGATAATTGAAGCGCTTTTGGTGAATTTTTTTTAAGTTTATTCTTGCTTTTTTATTTTCTCAGTGCTAACATATGAAAGTACTTTGTTTGGGCCGTTAGCTCAGTTGGTAGAGCAGCTGACTCTTAATCAGCGGGTCGCGGGTTCGAGCCCCTCACGGCCCATTGGGTGCCAAACCCACGCCACATAAGCGTTTTTGGCTACTTCGGTAGTTTAGAAAAAGACGCTTGATGTGGCATTTTTTTATTTTGGGTAAGGTTTTTGGGTAAGGTTTAATAATATGCCCTGGGCATAAGAATATATAAATAACGCAAAAAACACCCTCCACAACCAACTAAGGCTGTAGAGGGTGTTTGAGCTTACACGTCTAAATACCAACGTGTTTCGGTTAGATCATTAAATCCGTCTTTCGTGTCACCTTTTGGATCATTGGTGCTCCGGATCATGATAATGATCGAGTGGCCTGCAACATCTTTTTGGTTGAACTCGATTTGGAACCCTGCAGTATCACTACGGTTGTATACCTTCGCTGCATCCGCGCGCGGTAGATCTTTTAGTTTGATACGCTTCAGTTCTTTACCTGTCGTGCGATCTAAAGCGAAGGCATACTGATACTTATGAGTACGAGTACTCCATCCTTCCGCCTTAATCTTGCCTGCCATTGCACCAAAACCATCCACGTGGCCCTTATCATTTTTGACTTCCATGACTGAATAGTTTTGTCCAGCACGGTAGATATCTGTTGTTTCACTTGGATTCGGATCAGGAAGCGTTGTATATCCATTGTCCGTGATTCCTGTTAAGTCAATATTACCATCTAATCCACCGCCAACATATGTGGATGTGAATTGATAGATGCCCACACCATCCATACTAGGAAATACAAACCACACTGGATAAGGAGTAACGTTGTAATTCGGATACGCAGCCATCCAAAGTGAATCTGGGAATTCTGCTAGGATCTGTTGGTAATAAACATTTTGAAGGGTAAACGGTTTGTACGAGTAATACATTGGCGTATACCCAGCATCTCGAATTCTTCGCATACCGTATAAAATAGTATCCGTATTCGCCTGCTTGTTCCCACTAGCTCCGTGTTCAAAGTCTAACGCAACAATTGATCCTCGTGGTGTCTTCACCTTTGGCAAGAAGTAATCCATCGTAGTTTTTGCAATACTCATGCTCCCCCACGTATCGTACCAAATATACGTATGCGCACGTTTTCCTTGAGCTAAAGCTGAATTCACTTGGCTCTCATACGTCCACTGATTGTAGAGTCCACCAGCGTTGTATCCACCGATCTGGCTAATACTGAATTTATCATGTGCGTAGCCAAATTGACCTTGTGCGCCTTGGTAAACTGCCCAGTCGACCCCTTGATCTCCTTTAGCCGCATCCACATTCATTGGGAAAATTGGCAATAAAAAAAGAGCTACAACAGCTCCCATCAAGAATTTCTTTTTCATTCTAGTCCTCCTACTATTCTTCTTCATCATTGGGAAACATCTTGTATGTCCGGTTTGACACCCCTAAAACTGTTCCCAGAAAAGCGCCTAATCCAGTAATGATAATTACTACAACATCGGTATATTCCCAGTTGACTGCCTTTCCTACTAAGCCAACAAAAGTGGCCAATGCGGGTATGACAATCAAAGCGATCCATTTAAGCGTCTCAAACGTTTTATTTTGCATGCGATTCACCTCCCTTCAAAGGAAGCTCTCTCACACGGTTGTATAGAAGCTCGCCTGTGCCGTTTCCACCTAATCCGTGATAGCCACGCCATAAGTATTCAAGGTTGTCGAGATCATCGACTTCAACCTCTCCTTGTTCGATAAAATAAGAACATTGCTTGTAAATCTCATTGTGCAAGATAGCAATATTTGCAGCTTCGAGCATTTTAAACCGCTGTTCCGTTAGTTGTTTATTTTGCTCTGCTATATTTTTATTCTTCAGTATCTGTTTTCCTACCCAACCTAAGACGCCTACGATTCCTCCAATTCCCAAAGACATCAAAAGCCCATTGAGTTCTAGTAACTCGTCGAAAAAATGCACATGCCTTTCCACCTTCCAATCAAAATAGAAAACGACCGGCTAAAAAGCCGATCGCTCCAACTACTACATATCTAGTTATTTTGTTTCTTCTTGCTTTTTTGCATCATTCACGATTTCAGTCACTTGATCTAAAATTGATGCAGGTACTGTTTCAATTTTGCGCTTTCCATCAATTACGTGAGTTGCGTAAAGCATAGCTAATGCTGAATACATATCACTCTCCTCCTTTCATTGCAGCGGTAGCAGATAAAACCATATCCGCTAATTCTAAAAGAGCTTCATCAGACATATCTACACGCTGACGAAGCTCTTCGTTTTCTGATTTCAATTTTTCCAATTCCGTAGGTCCATTCAGTTCCTCAATCTGTTGCTTGTATTTTTCATCATCAAGCACCGCCTTGTCGTTTTCTATCTTCACACAACCAATTAAACCAAATAATTGTTCTTCCGTGTCTATCTCGGTGTACGAGTCATTCTCCACATTTGACCAAGAATCCACATAATCGTTATTAATTTCTACAAATGCTTTCATGTTTTCTCCTCCAATTACATTACTACGATACGACGCAAGCACATATTTCGACGATCGTTTTTCTCGTTTTCAGCATGTCCGACGATCGTTGTTTTATTGATTGTGAATGTTTTTGAGGTGTTTACTAAAGGAGCATCTTGAGAAATTGTATAAATTGTCTCTAACACCGCTTTAGGATAATAGACTGTTGTTTGTCCATAACCCAACCGAACTCCACCTTCTGGGTTATAACGCTCAAAAATAAGTGCTATACCCGTTGTCAGATCTGTTTGAGAGTATGAGTGACTATGATTATCTGTAAAATACTGTTGACCATCAAAAATGACTTTTCCATTCGAAACCATTTTTTCCAATGATGAAAAATTTTCTTGAATAGCTTCAGCGCCATTTTGCATTCCGCGATAAATTTGTTTTAATGCCATTTGTTAAGTACCTCCTCATTTTTTCTTTAATTCTACTGTGTAATCATCGTTAATAAGCAGCTCTAATTTATCAGCTACTTTATCTAAAGATGTTTTGTCATCATTAATATAGGCCTTAGTTATATTTGCTTCTGGCATAGTAAAATGAAGTGTTTTATTTCCTTCAACGATCAGCAATGTATGCTTATCATAAATAATGAATGATCCATTTAGAGCATAATAAAGCGGCATTTCTACATGAGTTTTCTTTCGATCAAAGCTAAGTTGAGAGGGAACATTATAGATCGTTCCTCCACCTAAGTTACCGGAAGAATCCAAACCACCTAATTCGGTACCTAGCGCATCCTGATAATAGGTTACTTTTACTTCGGGTTGATATTCAGAATCATGTTCAATCGTGACCTTATTCCCGACTGCAATATGTTTATATACAATCAAATCTAGTTGATACTTAATCTTTTGATAAATATATTCTAAATCTGCAATCAATCTATCTTTGATGGACTCATGACGAACTCCTTGCAAATCGACACGTGCATCCATAAGTTCAGCTAACATCACACCGCCAGGATCGATGGATCTAAGAATATCTTTTATTGATTCGAACCACGTCAAATAATCTGATTCTTGACCTTCACGCCAAGCCTCAAAAGTATCTTGTTGATGCTTTCGCCATTCTTCGAATTCTTTTTTACGAGCATTCATCCAGTCAGTAAAATCACCTTTGTTTGCATTCAAAAAGGCCACCATGTCTGCGATTAGGTCCTCAACCGTCTGCCAATAAGAACCCATTTCACCAGGAGTTTTACTAACCGCACGAACAACAAAATAGGAGAAATCTTGTGTAGTTGCGATCAAATCTTCCCCTTTATAAAATATGAAATTAGCCGTTTGTTCGTGAATAGCCTGTAAAGAGTATTCATCAAATGTATATTGAATTTTCCCGGCTTTTGCATCAATAATTTTCGCTGCACGTTGAATTGCTGCACCATTGGTAAGAATCGCCTCTAAATAACCCTTGCACTGTGATAAATCGACTGGCAATCCATTCTGAGTGATGGTGGCTTCCATCACTTCTGAGTTTTTATTACCTTGCCTAACGTTGGCCATTCCAATATAGTTATATGGTTCAGTTGTGCTTAAAACGACATTCCATTTAGCCATTAATCTGTCACTTCCTCTTCTACAGGCGCTTGACCATGAATAAAATCTGTTGGCTCTCCGCTAAAATCCGGAGGAATAATCACAGAGGCGATTGTTTCGCGTCCCATATATTCACGATCATATTCAGCTACAAACTCACCTAGTTCCCCTTTTTGTTCGTATGTTTGAATCATTTCGTTTTCTAATCCCCAGATTACAGCACAATGCCCGTATTCCTCGTGTGTGGTAAAACTATCACTAATCTGAACGCCTCTTTCAAAACAAAGAATCGAGCCAACTTTTAAATCCTCATACTTTGGATTCATAATTACTGACCAACCAAACTCGTGCCACTTGTAAGCAATACCGATATCTGATGCTGAATAGATCAATTCGTCGTTTACGGGATCGAGTTGATCATAATAAGTTCCAGCACCTAAATCAGGTCCACACATAATTCCGCTAAACTCAGCAGCTACTGCGTAGCATTGATAGTTACCGATTGATGAATTAATCTTGCTTTTCAAATGATTTAACCCTTTATCATAAATAGCCATTACTTTCCTCCTATTTCACTGCTCTGGCTAGACATCTATCTCCGCCTAGAAGAGATCCAAATGAGTAACCAATCGTTGAGGTATTTACGCCGCTAAAACGACTATCTCCTCCCATTTGAATGATTTGCGTATCATTACCATGATATTGCTCTAATAAAATAGCAGTGTGCCCGCTTGAACCGGCACCTCCACCGACGTTATAGATAACTACATCTCCGGCTCGTGTCTGTTCTGGCGAAATCTCTTGAAACCAGCTATGAGTACTTCTTGCATCACTAGCCATACTACCTGTAAACCATTGCATGTTTGCTGGTACTCGATATCCAGCCATAGCCAGAACTAACCAAACGAACCCAGAACAGTCGGTAACACCGTTTCGGTCTGGATTAGCAACTGAACCAATAAGACTTTCCCCGTGAGACAATTGATAGGTGAAGTAGCCTAATAAGCTTTTCGCGATCGATACAATATCGCTATTTGCTTGCGGTATTTTCAAATCTTTGAACTTGTTATACCAATAGACCGCATATCCTTGTCTGTCGGGATGTGAATCTCTTGGTCGCTCGAAATTCTTTTCAAACACAAAAGCCGCTTGACTCGGATCAGTTATGGCTTTAAAGCCTGCAACAGTAGTTGGAGCTACCGCACCAATCCATTGACCATTTGAGTTGGCCCAATCAACTAATCTCATTTGAGGTGCCATTTCACGATAGTTTCCAGCAATTCCAGAAACCCTGAATAAACTTTGAACATAGTTACGTCCGTTAGAAGTCGCCGGCACACCAGCAATAGGATATGCCGAGCCATCAAACTGAATTGCTCCATATGCTGGGCCACCAATTTGATCAATGTCAGGATTCATGCTAGGTCCTGCTTCACCGTTAATATTCCCTAGAATACCGGCTGCTGCTGCAGGGGAATATCCTAGACTTAGTAACGTCACCCAAGCTTGCCACGCAAACTTCTCAGCACTTGTTTGCACTTCTGGAGGGTATTGACCATTCCAACCATTTCCTTGACCGCCAGGCGATCCGCTAGAACCTCCGCCTTGTCCTGGGAAGACTTCACGACCACTTAGAGTCAGCTTTCCTTTAATATCAACATCTTTGTAAATTTGTACTTTACCTTGGATGTTCATATCTCCAAAATGGATAGTTGTTCCATTTGACAGCATGGCAAAACCTTTGCCCTTATTTGGTGAAATGAGAATATATTTCCCATCTCCTTCAGTTCGAATGACTAAGGCATTGTCAGGAATCGGAGTTGGTGTTGTTGCATCTGGGAATGGATCTCCCGTTGAATCAGTCGTACCAATCGTTCCGATTTCTTTATCGCCACTCCAAAACTGCAGTCCTTTTTTTGTCAGTTCCATAATTTTCTTTTTATTGTTCCAAATTTGCAAAGTTCCTTTGACAATTTTCAAGATGTCGCCTAAGTCATTAATTGAGTTTTCTAGAACATCTGCCTGGATAATCCCCACCTTGATGAAGTTAGCTACAATCTCTCCTTTGCTGGTAATAGCAACCTCGAATGGGCCATTAACGCCATTGGAAGAATAGGCTAGTCCTCTTAGATTCCAGCGCCAAACTTTTTTTGCTGTAGATACCTTTGCTGTGTCCATAATTAGGATTTCTTCTGGCGCTTTTTCTGGACGAAAAACGACATGTCCACCGGAATTACCAGTGATCCATGCCGTTGCGTTTAGAACGTTCGTTACTAATGTTTCAGTCCTATTATCAATTTTTTTCTTTATCTCTTGAGCTTGAGTCTCGACTCGTGATGTATATAGCGAAAGATCATTACCAAGAACGATATTTTTGAATTTTCTCAAAGTAGGGAACCAGGTGTATTCAATCATTCGTTCTTCTATCTCTTCATCACGATCAATCACTTTTACGTGTGCAGTATCGCCAAAATGTAGTGTGGCTAAGCCTTCATACAAATCACCGTATTCAATCGTATGTTCCAAAGCTACCATTGAAATTTCGTGTGTAGCTTTTGGATCCTGGATACGATCATTTGTAAATAATGTATTTCCCCAAGCTTTTAAGTCATTGATTGTCTTACACTCAGAATTTTCACGCTTGGCAATTCTTCGATTGCTATCATTTACCCCTGCGATTTCTAAGTACTTGAACGTTATTGGTTCCTTATCAGCATCGTAGTCGTTATCAGGAACACCTCCGACTAAATAAAGAGAATTCACTACGGATTCTTCATCTACTTCCGAATCGATAGCTTCTAGGTTCACACCAAGATCTATACGAAAACCATTGTCCGCACCGATTCTTTTGACAAGTTTCAAATTGAAATTGTCCATATCAAGTTCTGCACCAGTTACACCAACTAAGTTTTGATTTCCATTGTTTGATCCAATCAACGCTTCTATAGGTTTCACTTGCTTAGCTGTAAACTGGTGCGTGGTTCCTACATTAGAGGTGTACATAAATTTTTGTTTAAAAGCTAGATTATTTTGCAGACTACTCATAATCTGCTGCCCGTTTCCGGAAGCAGTAAACGACAAATCAATAAAGTTTCTATTAGCCATATAGCTAACATGCCGACCAGTAACCGAAACGCTAGTCAGGTTTTTTTTAACTTTCGATATTTCAAAGTACTGCCAAGACCCATCTTCAACTACGGCTTTGACAAAGTTTCCTTTTTTTAAATAACTTCTAAATTGTCCTTTACGACGATAATTCCCGTAAAAAGTGTAAGCCCCATTTATTGCTCTATTTACTTCTGGTAAATCATCCCAATCAGTTAGTGCTACACCATTGATAGACAAATCATCAGGAATAGAGGTGTAACCATAAATAAATTCTGTACCGATCACAGCCACACACTCCTAACAAATAATTTTGCATCTGAAAAATTTCCTTTAATACTAATGCTCGATTGCTCTGAATCGTTTTCGAGCCAATCACCTTTGGTAAAAAGGGGCGCCCCGGCCTGCATGACCTTACCTTTTTCATTGTCTACCGTTACTAAACCTGCCAGAGTATTTAAAACTGTCAGTTTCTTATCTGCAATTTGCAGTTCAATCGTTCCACCTTTGCTCGTGATTTCAAGATAAGGCTTGCTCTTCTCCTGACCAGGATCATGAAAGAAATTCGATCCTGAAACAATAGGAATCGGCGTCTCATTTACTTTTCGTCTGAACGGTTGGCACCTAAACACAATGTCGAAGGTGTAAAAAAAGCCCCACTCATTTTGAAAATCAATTGGCTTACCCATCATGCAAATACACTCGCGGTACTTGTCTAAATCGTTGTGGGTGATTAAGCGGCCACTGCCACGTAACCACTTTTTCACATCATGTAATTTATCGTATGGAATTGTAATATCTTTAATTGGTAAATCATATGCTTCATAATCTCCGAAAGTTTCATTGAGTTCTCCGGATCTCCCAACAATCTCTGAAACTTCATATCTCATGTTCGGGGATACTTCTTGTATCTCAGATTCGATAATACAGCCCATATCGCGAGCTGCATTATAGCTGTTCCATATGAAGTTTGGTTCGTCTGACTTAGTAAATTCGTATAAACTCATTAACCTGGAACACCTCCAAGATCATAGATTGCCTGCCGGCTGGCTTGTTCTAATTTTCGGTTCATCCGATTAAGCTCCGAAGGGTTGTTTGCGTCAACCTTATCAATATGAACATGCTGCTCAACTCTTACTTCTCTTGGACTAGGTGTGTTTTTCTTTTCCGAATCTGACAATGGTGTAACAGTCGTTTTACCGTTTTTAACAGTCATTAGTTCAGGGCCAGCTTCTCCGACAACTGCTTGACCATTAATTAAATGGCCGCCTTTAGCAAGGTAGGGAATCTGTGAAATGTTGAAACCACGGCCGCCAACTTTAGGCACCCACTTAGGAATCTTGATCCGATTCAGCCCACCTAGAAAACCATTTATCAAACCGATCATTGCGTTAATAGGTGCTTTGGCCATTGCAGCAATACCTTCAAAGATACCGCCAAATATATTTGTCACGCCTTGCCATGCTCGTGACCAGTTTCCAGTGAAGACTCCTGTAATAAAGTCGACTATTCCGTTGAGAATACGCATTCCGGCATTCTTAAAGTTGTTGAAATTCGCGATAATACCCCCAAATACATTTCCGACATATCCACCTATAAACCTAAGCGCCTGAACGCCAACATCTCGTACCCCACGGAAAAAGGCATTCACGCCATCATGGAACCATTTGACTTTGTTGTAAGCCAAAATCAATCCACCGATTAGCAAAACAATACCTGCTATTACTAGCAAGAACGGGTTTGTTGCAAATGCTATTCTCATTGCTGAAAAAACCGACTGCAGTGTTCGAATGCCGCTGGCGACTTTGGTGACTGATCCCATTAACGTACCAAGTACAACTAAGAACGGGCCAATGGCAGCAGCAACTAGTGCAATAGTTATAATCATGTTTTTTTGGCCTTCATCTAGTGAATCAAACCAAGATTTGAATCTTTGAAGGGCATCAATTGCCATTTCAAAGAACGGTAATAACGCTATTTGAATACTTTCACCTACATCTGCCATTGCCAATTTAGCGTTATTCATTGCCATGTTTGCTTTATCAATTGGATCTAAAGTTGCTTCATAAGTATCACCAACCGCTCCTCCACTTTCACTTGCTGTTTTTGCCAATTCTTCCAAGTTCAAAGTCCCTCGACGAATAGCATCAGCCATTCGTGGACCACCCTTGGTGCCAAATACTTCTGAAGCTGCATTGATTGCATCTGTCTCAGAGCTCGCATTTTTGATTTTGTCTTGAAGCTCACCCATTCCTTGAGAAAGTGTTTTTCCATCTTTTGCATAAGCAACAGTAGCTTTCGATAGACTGCTTAACGCTGCACCAGAATCGACTCCGGCTTGTTCGAATTGCCCCATTAGAGTGACGCCTTCGTTAAAACTTAGACCTAATTGCTTGATCTGTGGTGCACCGTCAATTGCTTTTTGCATTAAATCATCGACGGATTGACCAGTATTTTGAGACGTTCTAGTTGTGACATCCAATACAGAATTTAGGTCGTCATATTCAAGCCCATATGCCTCAATTGCCTGGCGAGCCATGACGGCCGATTGTGATACATCAGTGTCATTAATTTCAGCATATTTGAGAAGATAATTTGTTGAATCTTCCAACTTTTTATCCATGAATCCAAACTGAGTGTTTACCTCACCGATCGCTTCGCCAACCGTTTGCAAGGGTAAATGAGTATTAGCCCCTACTTTCTTAAACGATTCACCTAATGAATCTGCTGTTTTACCAGTTGCGCCGGTCTTAGTGATAATAGTATCTAACGCTTCATCCACTTCGCCGAATGTAGCAAGTGACGCAGCTCCGGCCGCAACGATCGGTGCCGTAACACCTACTGTCATTTTTTCGCCAACACCTTTGATTTTATCGCCGGCTTCTTCAATTTTTTGTAGTTTATTTGCTGTATCAATTGAAACGTCGCCCTGTTTTTTTAGCGCTTCATTTGTGTCATCAAGAGCATCTTTTAATTTATTTTCTCCAGTTTGAGATTCAAGCAATTTTTTGTACAGCTTCTCAGATTCAGCAGAGTATTTTCCTGTTTCATCTACTGATTTCTGATAAGCCTCTCTTAATTGCTCAGTTCTTTGACTTGCAAGTTGGACTTGTTTTTCAAGTTTTCGTTTCGCTGCAGCTAGTTTTTCAGTTTGTGTTGCGTCTTTATCCATTGCAGATACCTGGTTTTTGTACTCGGTAGCTGCTAAGTTCATTTCTTTATTGATTTCTTTGACCGTTTTGGCATAGGAAACTTCACCGTTGGTTTCAAAGTTCAAAATTACATCTGATTCTTTTTTGCTCATCTTAGCGCTCCTTTCCTACCACCAAGGACTTTTATCCATCGTGATTGATTCGGGTGGATCAAAGTCGGTATTGTTTTTTAGCCAATGAATATAAGATTTAAGCCACAAGTTAGGTGTAGACTTCAAAAAGAAACCCTCACTCCAATTCAATAGAGTAAGGGCTACATAAAGATAGAAGCTCCAAGGGGTTCCTATCTCTTCTGATTCTTTTTGTTTTTGTTTCTTTTTGGTTGCGCTTTTTGAAAGTCTTGTGGCTTCTTCGATTTTTTTATGTCTTCCACCTGAAATGTTTGATCAGAAAAGATTTCCATGCATGCAGCATAGGCAGTCAGTACGTCACCATTCATGCCGAGAAATTGGAAGATAACTTCTGGCGATTCTTCCAAACCGCCTGTTCGCAGCATGCCATAGATTAATGCACGCATGATTTTTAGATCAGTAGCTTTTAAACTGTTCGCTGCAATGCGACCACCGCTTCGCTTGATCATATCATTCATATCTTTTTCGAAAACAGAATAATCACCACCATAAATGTCTGCGATATATTCCATCGTTTCCATCGTAAAAACTACGGGGAACTTATGCCCTTGGATCATGATCTCGCGTGAATTAGTTAAATCTTCAACATGAATTCCATAATCGGCTAGTCTTGCCATTACTGGTCACCGCCTTCAACGGGAGGTGTTACTGCAGCTAACGTTTTCCACTGATCTTCACCATAAATCGGTTGCTTAATAAATTTTTCAAACAAACCTAACGAAGCGCCATCCCGATTTGAATCAAAACTGGCATACATGACATTATTGTATTTCAATCCTGTGGCAACCAAATTGGCAGTCACATCATCAATTTTTGTCTCGTCTTCGGCAGTAGCATATTCTTCATCAATTACATTGGAGAGTTGAGTGTTTGGATACCACACTGCTTTTTTTCCACCATTTTCAATGTTCCCAATAAAACCAAACGCAAAGTAAGGATATTCACGCGCCTTGTTTGTTGCGAATGTCACACCGCTTTCTGCTATTAATCCTTTCAGTTCGTCCATAACCTCGATCGGAATACCAACATGATCCAGTCCTAGTTCATGTTTAGTTTCTCGACTTACCCGACGAAACATCTTACTAGAAGCCCATTTCTCCAAAGCCGATCCATTACCTTTTACAGCTAGTTTTGTGGCGATCGGCAAACGTACGATTTCTGCATAAGTCGGTGCAGTTCCAACCATATCCGGAGTTTTCATCATTGCGATTAAAATGTCGTCTAATCCTTCAAAATAATAAACATCTTGTTTTCCCAAGGAAATCATCCTTCCCATAATTCAATTATTTTTTGCGTCATAATATTTTCAATTTCGTTTTTGTTTTGTTCGTATGTGCCGCTTGCAAAATGTTGCGCACGTTGACTTGTTGTCCCGTTTTCAGCAAAACGCCAATAAAAAGCTGTTCCTTCAAAAGAAACGGTGACACGATCTTCTTCAATAGATACTTTAATCTGATCCGCCATATGCTTTTTTTTCATCAAAGACTTCGGCACATTAGGAATCAACTGTTTCATATAGAAATTGGCAGCTTTTTCTAGAGACTCAATAGATATCTTTTTGACATCTACTTTTGCAAGCGTCCCTAGATAATCAGCCATATCTTGAAATCCATTGTTACTACTAGCCATCTTCAATCGTCCTCACTTGAATAAAGAAATTAGTTACTGTATCGTCATTTTCGTCTCCGACAATTGACATTACACCGCTAGTTGTCACCTGTTTTACATCTAAAACTTTCATAATAGGCCGAAATTCTTTTTCGGTCCCTGTTGTAAACAAAGAGACTTGATAAAGCGGCATATATTTAAATACTCGACCGCTTGCCATTTTCATATCCTCAGAGATAAACGAGTAGACAATGTATGGATATTCTTGATATTTCGGTGCTTTATCTCGAAACACAGGATACTTTGTTGCCTTCAGCAACTCTCGAAGCTTTTCTAAATTAATCGACATAAGCTAAACTCAACTCCATTTCCCGTTTATCCATATTTGTGTAAATTCGAGTGATGTTATACGTCACAGAATCAATTCTCACGGCGTTTAACTTCTCAGTGATAGATTTATCCCACCGAACTTTAATCCGTCTGACAACATCGGTTTTTGCTTGTTTTGATAGATACTTTTCTTGTGCTGTCACACCCAGCTCTTCGTAAAAGATTTCTCTTTTTTTTAAATAAACAACTTTTGGCCGATCATCTTCATCTACGCCGTTTTCAATATCTAAAAGATCAGCCTTCCACTTCATCCTGTTTTGCATCAGTTTCGGCATCGTCAATCACCAGTCCTTCTTGTAAAATCAATGGAGTCAAAGCATTAAAAGCGGATTCCATTTCTTGTTCAGGAATTTTATAGAGCCAAAAAATACCACCAAGATAATAAGCCACTGGCGAATTTTCATCATCAGTGGCTCTTTTGGCATATTTTTTTCCCATATCCAGGTAAAAGGGAAGCAAAGTATCATCCATACCTTCTTCAAATTGTAGATGTTTTTTGAATTCATCCTCAGTTACTTCCATGAGATCACCTACTGTGCTTTAATATCAAGACTATAAACAGGTGTTTCAAATGGTCCATAGATCAACTGGCCATCATTGATGTGATAGATTTTGAATCCAATTTTGTTTTCTCGTGAGAATAATTCTGTCAATTTCTCAATTTCCATAGAACCAATTACGTCTTGAATATGGAAATATGAGAAGTTACCAAAATAGATCATTGGTACTGATGGATCAAATTTTTTTCCAGTTTCATCATACTTGTCTGCATAGTCAGTTACTTCTACCGGATAAGTGAATAGTTTAAAGTCAAAATCATCGTTACCAGAATCCTTCAAAATAGGATTTCCAGTTGTATCCAGCATTGATTCTAATTCTGTTTGTGCTGCACGGTTGATCATCCAACGTGCGCCTGAACGCATAGCAGTTGGCAGGTTATTTTTCAACTGAACTAATTTCAAGTATGGATTTGTAGCTGTAGACGTAAACGCCACTGCTTTCTTCGCTAGACATCCACTATTTGTAGGATTTGAGAAGTACCAGAATGTTTCTTTGCGTAAGTATGCTTTTTTCAACTCTTCGATCACAATTGCCTCAATATCAAAATCTGACATGTGAGTCAATTTCTTTGTAACTTTAATAATTGCATCAAACTCGATAGGGTCTAAATAAACATCATCGAATTCAATATCAGTGAACGGAATCAAATTATTCTCATCACGTTCAGTTGTAACTTCGTTAGCTTCCGCCTTCTTAACTTGTACAGGGAATCCTTGCGTACCTTTTGTAGGATGCACGGTAGCCAAACGACGTAACGGATTTTCTTCTTGCAGGTAAGAAATAATTTCCTTATTTAGTTCTTCCGGTACCAATACTTTCCCATTGTTAAATGCAACACCGAAAGATCGTGCTTGTGGCCCATCAATTCGACCAGCTAAGTATCGTAAGAATGCACTACGTTTCGTTAATTTCTTCACTGCTTCTTCCCCTCTACTAGATAATCCGCGGCCGATAATTCCTAATACACGACTACGTTCTTTTTCGTCAGCACCATCGCCGCCTTCATCAGATGGTTCAGGTTCTACATCTTCAACAACATCATCTGTAGCAGCACCCAAATCTTCAACAACATCTTCCAGTTCAGTCACATCTTCTTCTGGCAATTCTGCAATAGCTTCGTCGATTTCTTCGAGTTCAGCAGTTACCTCTTCAACCTGTTCTTCGATGTCTGAAAGAGCATCACGAGTAACATTTTCTTCTTTCGCACGTGCTTCTAAATCCTTCAAGCGAGCTTTCAAATCCTTTTGACGTTTCAATAAGTACTTTTTATTCATGTGTGTATTCTCCAATCTTATCCAATATTTTTTTTCGTAATTTCAATGTTTCGATATTCTGTTCCTGGAACTTACTTCTAAGAGCTGCTTCGGTGTCATCATAGGCCGGAAGCGGCACAATGCTTACTTCCCACAACTCAACATTCGTAATCCTGATCAATGGAATATCACCAGTAAAATCTTCTTCCTGGCCGGTTACCCAAAAACCAAAACTACATTGATTAATGTCACCACGTGACATCGACTCTTTCAGATCATTCGCAAAAGTGGTATTTGGCAAGGTAACTTCAAATCGCAAACCTTTTGAATCTTCTTCAAGAAACAATGTATTTGCGCTCGTGCGACCCAGCACATAATTCCAGTCATGATTGAATAGACATCGTACATCTTTGTTCTGTGATAACGATTCGTTGAATGCACCTGGTGCGATTTCTTCTTCATACCAACCATCAATGTTAGTTCGTGAATTAAAAACAGACGCATAACCTTCGATCACAGTTGCTTCACTGCCATCATTTAAGGTTCGCGTCTGCATATTTTGAATATTAAAACTTCGTCTTTCCAATTTAACCAGTTGAATCACCTTCTTTCATTTTCGATTGATTCAAGTCAGCTAACTCATCTAGTCCTACCAAGTCTTTTGAAGCATAAAGCTTCGTTGATTCTTCGGTATTTAATCTTTCTAATCCCATATCTACTCGACCATCATCAGGAGTATATGCCATTGTTCGGATCAAACTAGAAACATTAGTGATCTTTTGTGACATGGTTAAGTATTTTTTGATATCAATATTCAAATTGATTCGTTTGCTGCTATCGGCTCCATAAAAAAGGAAAGTCAGATGTTCGCAAACATTTTGTACAAATGGATCCACTACAAAAGACTTCAAATATATTGCTGCCTTTTCCAAGTCGTTCTTCAAAAGTGCATTATAAGCATCAGGATCGAACCCAAGAAACTTGGCCAGTTCCGGCTTGTAAACATTCAAATATTGAAGGATCTTGTCATCTTGTACAGGACTTTCAAAACCTTCAATCGAATAACCTTTAGATAAAGGAATTATCAAAGTCTTTCCTTCGTCTTGAATTTCTTCTAGCAAACAAGTAATGGATTCCACCATTGTATTCTGCAGCGTATTCTTAGGAGACAAATGTGTTTCCAATTGCAGCAGATAGGCAAGGAGACCGCCTTTTTTATATTTGTCAGTCAATGCCTTTTCAGCATTCATAACACCTTCAAGTGTATTTTTTGCTAAATCAAGAATACCTACACCCTGATTGTTGGAAACTCCAATATTTTTTATCTGGCACACTTCATTTTGATAAAGAGTGTAGCCGTTGTATCTGAAACGTTTAATTGCTTGTTCCGTAATTTCTGGCTGAATATCTTTCATTATGTGCAGCTGATTAAGGTCCTTAACCACAAAGGTTTCGCCATTCAGTAAATAGACATTCGCCATCAGTCGTTTAAATTCGAAACCGGTCAAATATCCATTTGGCCGATTCAATACTTTTAATACATCAGGATCCTTTATATTTGCTCCATTGTCGTCTTCGATTTCCCATTTACCACAAGCAAACATGTTACTGATTGCCGTCATATAATGATAGATATCGCTTGAAGACAAGATGTTGTCATCTGCTAATGCAACTTGTCCAGATAGAATGGCGCTCCCTAGATCCGCTTTAGTAGAACTTTTTTTCATTTTTCGGAACCATGAACGAATTCCCATTAACACACCGCCTTTCTATTTTCTCTTGTATAGATTTTTAAGATAATCCGAATAATCTTCTTCGCTTCCAACATCATCCATTAGCGTCATACTTTCTTTATGGCCAATTAAAAAAGCCACGAAACCATCTATATGTTCCGGTGACTTTCTCTTCGAAGGTGCCTTTTGATTGTTGATATTGGTTACTACTTTTGCATTGTTGGTACAAAATATAAATAGCGGATTATCTGTTTTTACTCTGCCTTGATCCACTAACGATTCAAAATCATCAAATGGTTCATTCATGACAGCTGGATATTGTGGAACTTCCACGCAAACAAATCCATTCAACTCAAACCGTTCAACTAACTTTTCAGCCATCGCTGGATCATAATTGATTTGCATAATATCCAAATCATATTCTTCATACACCATCATGACGTATTCATAAACAGCATCCTGGTCGATCGTACGGCCATCGCATAAGGTGACAAATCCAAGTTCCGCATAATGCTGATAAGGAACATTACGCAGCCGTTCCTTTTCTTCAACACCATGTGAAGGTATAAAATACATTTGTTTGACCAAAAGAATATTATTTCCTTCTTCATCATAAGTTGGTACATTTACAGAAACACACGTCAAATCTGTCGTACGTGACAAATCGATTCCAATGAATGCCTGATGTCCAGAGATATCGGCCAAATTATCAACCAAACAATTTTCTATTTGTTGTTTATCGAAATAGGTTTCAGCATAATTTACGAATACATCCAAATGCTTACTTAGAAATTCGGCTTTTCGAAATGGGTTTCGTTTGGCATCTTTGTACTCACCTTTCAAGAAATCCATCGTCAAAGAGATTCCAAGATTCGGATTAACCATATTCCATACATCCGGATCCTCCCAGTTGTATCCTTTGTTTGGTTCATAGATCATGATTAACCAATCATCATCATTATCGTTTTCTAAGATATCGATGCTGTCGGTATGAATTTGAACACCGAGTGCTCCGCTATTTTTACCTGCAGTAGAACAAATATTTAAGAATGGTTCCGGTTGTGAAGCCTGACCTGATTTCAAACTATCGTATCTTTCGGTGTCTGCCCATTCATGAACTTCATCAGCAACAACGATATAAGTGTTTTTACCATCTGTCTTTTCACGTTTTGAAAGTGCACGGAAAGTGTTGCTAAATTTAGAATCGTTTTCAAAGAAAGCATAGTTGATTGTCGTAACTTTCTTTTCTTTACGATAGACATAAGTACCATTAATCAGTTCTTTGTCGTTTTCGATAACGGTTGCCAGCGGATGCGCTACATTTTGAGCTTGGTCAAAGTCTGCAGCTACACAATAGAATTGTGCGCCTTTAACACCTTCTCCGTACATTCCGTATAAAACGGGCGCGCCTTCCATCAAACTTTTTCCATTTTTCTTTGGAACCTGCAAATAAGTTTTTCTGATCACGCGAACATTCCTCTGCCATTGATCACTCCATTTTTGCCAACCATACATGTTTGAGAAATAGAACTTTTGCCAATCTTCTAAAATCAAAGGTTGTCCAGCCCATTCACCAGTCGAATGCTTGTAAAAGGTTTCGGTAAACAACAGCATGAGATTGGCTTTTTCCAAATCAAAAAAGATATCCTTCCGCTTTTTCCATTTGTTATAACGTTTCACCGCCAAATGAATTGTGTGAGGATATCTCTCTTTATGCCTTCTAACCGATTTAGCAAATTTATCCGCATAATTGACATTCATATCAATCATTTAGATCCACCTGCCATTTTTTTGAATTGAATCAAACGGCCACTTTGTTCTTCTGGCTCGTCATTCTTCTTTTCTTGATCTCGTTTATGTTCAGCGTTTAATGGATCTGCCGTGGCCAACTCGCCATGTTTCATATCCAATCCTAATGCATTCAAAAGCTTGGCTTTCTTCTCGCTCCACACTTCAACTTGCTGTGCTAACGGATGCTTCATTTCGTTTCTGGATCCGTTTTTGTTCGTGTGCTGCTTCGTCGATCTAAAACCAGTATCTTTCCATTCGGAATACTTGATGTAATAGACTTCACACGCATCCAGATAGAGTTCAATTAAGGGATGAAGCACTGGTGTATAACGATTGAGATTTTTCAAGATTTCAATAACACGTTCCCTCTCAAAGTCCTTTTGTACCAAGGCATCATCAAGTATTTTTTGCTTTTTCGATTTCCTACCAGCCACGTTCATCCCCCTTTCTGTTTTTTGAAAATGTTCCGGAGGTGTCTGGAAGTGTGCCCCTACCCTATCCCCATAATTATTTTTAAAAATAAAAAGGAGAGGGGGGCTTAAAAATAATTTGCCGGATCATAACTGCACCGCAAACTTTTTTCTTTTTCGTCTTTTGGTTGATATTCGACTTTGGGATGACAAGATGAACAGACTAAACGACAATTCTCTTCGTCCAATCTCAATTCAGGTCTTAACCAGATTGGTAACTTATGATCAACCTGACTATCACGACCAAAGACAGGTTTGCCACAAACAGTACATTTATAACCATCTCGAAACCGAACATAATCAGCCAACGATTTCCAATCATCAGATTTATAAAACGATCTGTTCTTTGAATAATAACGTTTAGCAACTTTCTTCTTTCGCTTGTGTTCTTCACAATACTGACCACGCTCTATTAGATTGCGGCAGCCTTCTTGCCGGCAATACTTAGCCATTGGCTTTGAAGGATGTGGACTTAGTTTCCGGATCCCATACCTCAATCCCGAATGGCGTTGCTCGGCTGTAGGTCTCCACGGTCTGATCTTCACCATCCGTTAGGTCCATGCCTGCAACTTCATCGATCACAACTAGATCTGCATTCTTACCCGCAGCCTTTGTTTTCTTTTCTTCTTTTACTTCTTCTTTAGCTTTGGCCATTATGGTTCCCTCCTTTGTAATTTGTAGAAATAACTTCGCATCCCATTGACTCATACCAGTTGACTGCTTCTTTTAGATTCGGAAGTGTGTGAGAAATTAGAGTGATTACTAATGAATCACAAGGGAAGCGAGTTCCATCACCAATAACCTGCACAACAGCATAGTTTCCATTCCATTGATCTCTTAACCCGTTCGGGCTATTTTCTGATTCAATTGCTTTTTTGTACACATTACCAAATCCAGGTTCAACTTCACACGTCAGAACAGCTTCATGAAAATCTTTCAAATAGAATGACCTCCTTGCACACAAAAAAAGACAGCACCTAAATGGCCTGCCTTATTGCTGCATATTTTTTTGACAATATTAGAATAGCACATGAAAAACAAGATGTCGGTACTATCATGGTACTGTACGTACTATACTGTTTATGTGGTACAATTAACAAAAAAACGAGGTGTATTATATTGTCAAAAAAGGAGAAAGCTGATACTTTAGAGCAATCAAAAGAAATTGAGATAATCAACTGTGGTTTAATAATGCCCATTGCACCGATGCCTGGCTACACAAGTAATCAATTTAATGATGTAAAATCAATTTTAGTTGATGCAATAGAATCTATAAAGGATTATAATTTCAAGCCTAGATTAGTGAGCGATTCAAAAGGAGAGGTAGATATTATTCACAAAAGTATTGTAAATAATATTTATGACGATCAAATTGTAGTTGTCGATATCAGTGGAAAAAATGGTAATGTAATGCTCGAATTAGGGTTAAGGTTGGCTTTTGATAAACCATTAGTAATTATTAAGGATGATAAAACTGACTATATGTTTGATATATCAATGATTGAACATATCAACTATCCTTCTGATCTTAGACACAATGAAATTGAAATTTTTAAGAAAAAGCTTGTCGAAAAAGTCGTCAAGACTTACAAAAAATCAATTGATGATAGTAAATACTCACCCTTTTTACAACATTTCCAACATATTAAGGTCAAAGGAATTGGAGAACAAAACATTGAACAATCTCAAATGTTAGAGATTATCTTAGCGAAAATATCACATATTGAAGATAGAACTATATTGCAAGATAAAAACCTCCATGATAAGGTGAGAATTAACAGAAATTCAGTAAATTTTTCAACATCTCCTGAACCAATTTCCAAATCTGAAATTATCAAGCACTTCACTATTGGATGGGATCCAAGCGAAATTCCTAATAGCATTAAAGACATGAAAGAGAATGAAACAAAGTATATAAGATTTATTTCAGAAATAAACAAAATAGTGTTTGCAAACGCAATACACATTACAGATAGAATGATGGCTTCTCTTTTAGTAGAAATAAAAAATTCAATACTATAAATATCTAAAAATGAAAGAGATACTAATTGATCTCTTTCATTTTTTAGTGAACTTAATCATACGAATCAATTCAGCATGTTTGCTTTTGATGTATGAATAGCTGTATCCTGTCTCAACTGCAATTGATTCCAAAGTTAATCCATCGACGTATTTCATTTTTAGAATTCTTTGATTTAAGCCAGTGAATTTATCAATTGTTTGAACGATCTCCTGGCGTTCTTCTTCTAGCTTTTTTATTCGTTCGTTCAAATCACAAATCACTTCCTTCAAATGTGCTTGTTTTTGCAAAGCAGTCAAAAACTTCTGATTCTTTGCAAGGTCGCCATCATCACCCCATGAATAATTACGCCATCTTGAAAGTTCTCGTTTATTCAATTTAAGAGAAAAATTCAGTTGAATTAATTCTTCATCAATAGAAATTATTGAGTTTACCCATTCATAAATGATGAATCACCTTCTTTTCGATTATTTTGTAAAAAGTGTGGCAATGCCATACCTTTGCCATACCTTCTAAATCAAAGTGTGCCACCAATTTCCCTTACTCTATCAAGGGTTTGATCTTCATTGCCATAGTTGCCACACTTTTTTTGGCCCCTTTATATATATAATATATTTACTATTTATCCCCTTTTTTCTTTTAAGTAATAAAAAAAAGTATGGTAAGTATGGTAAATAGTCTATAAACCTCTTTATACCAATAGTTGAGAGGTGGCACACTTTTTAAAAATAAGTGTGGCAAAGGTGTGGCAAATTTATGAAAGTGTGGCAATTATTCTTCGTTCGCTTCTGTCTTCTTATAGTAGAAGTATCTTTTCCCCATCATCATCCGTCTTGCTTTCTCATAACCTAATGATTTTAGACGTTGCGTGAATTTAGGTTGAGAATACGGCTTAGCTCCAAGTTCATCACAACATTTAAGATAATCGTCATATACGCCTTTTGTTGTCATATTTTCATCGATGCCATTTTGATGTAAAAAGCTAAGTATCGAATCACTTTCCACAAAATATTCTTCTGTCACCTTAGCGACTGTTTCGGAGGAGGAAAGTTGGCCGCCGTTGCTGTTGATTCGTTCCATTGCTTTCAAAGCGATGTTCAAAAGGTACGACTTGGCCACATCCGTTGAAAGTTTTTCATCAATCTTAGGATCAGCCTTCTTAACTTTGTTATCACAAGGAATCACCACTATTCGACGACCGATCCCACCCGATTTATCTTTAAACGTCGGCATCTCATTGGCAGTGAATATAAGAGTCGCTTTATTTTTTAGTTTATATGGCTTTGAATAAATTGGCCGGACCATAATGGTATTTCCGGAAGCCAATGTTTTGAAATTCATGGATTTCTCCATATAACCAGCATCAATATCGTCTCCAACATTTACCAGCTTACCTTCTAATTCCATTACAGATGTTTGGTCATTAAATTGTTCTAATGCAAGATTTAAACCAAGATCGCCAATGAACGCATTGAGCATTTCAAGAAATGTCGATTTCCCATTTGCCCCACTAGATCCAACCAAGAAAAATACTTTATGCGGAAAACCTGCAGTCATTAAAATGTGGCCAAGCAATTCTTCCACAATTACTCTCAAATCCTTTTTATCACTACACAAGAAATTTAGGAAATCATCAACGGTTTTATCATAAGCATCTGGATCATAATCCACATCAAGAAAGAATGGTGTAAATTCTTTACTAGCCATCGGGATCACTTCGCCACCATCCAGCATGAAATTGTTTCTGAATTGAATAGGAAAATCATTCACTTCGATCAATTCACCTTTGACTGGAAAAAGGTCCAGGAGTTGCTTCCACTTTGGCGGCAAAAGCTTTATTCGATCATCCACGATTCGAAGCAATTTGTTTCTATCATTAATCCAATAGTTGTCTTGCTTGTGGAAAATGGATCCATTGAAAAATTTTATTTCCAACTCCTGGGCTAACGCTTCACTAGTGACGATCATGTCTTTTGGATCCAGATACAACTTTTCACGGATCTCTTTTTCACTTACTGAATTGACAAGCGATGCAATATCTTTTTCGGGTAATGGCTCGGCATAGATCGATTCATTAATAAATTTAGCTATTTGCGTCAATGTATCATAATCTAGTTCGTACATTTCCCGTACGGTTAGAAGATGCGAATATAATGAACTATTTCGCGAACCTTCTTTCATTCCAGCCAAAACATTTTTGATTTTAAGTGGCAACAATTCAAATGGTAAAGTGGGCAGATCCTCGAACATCTCAAACGTTCCGTGCATTTTTCTGAGTTTGCCATTTTGTTTGATTGTTCCGGTCGATTTATTCCCGGTTTTGTAATCAACTGCAGCTCCTGACACCGTTAGCTTGCCGGTCCAGTTCCGAAGTAATACTTTGTGGCCATTAATTTGAGCCGGCCTTTTATAATAAAGGTGAAGACCACGTTTGGTTTCAAAAGCAAGTGTTGGATATTTTTCTAACAATTGAAACCCGATTTCTGGAAAGTCGTCAAAATCAACAACTACAGTTTCTTTGTTTAACAGAATGGCGGCGTTATCCAGTTTAGAAAGGTCCGTATAGAAATCATCTAGACTTTTTTGATCTGGTCTTTTTTCTCCTGGATTTAATTTGATATACTTTAGCACACTATCATTTCACCGCCTTTAATTGTGGTATTATTAGATAAAATATTATGAACGGAGGTTTTACATTTGGATCGCGATATTGACGAACGCATTATGGTATTTCTTAACCTTGTATTAAGCGGCCATTCACTTGGTGATTACGATTATGGAAAAGATGAGGTTCAAATAATGCAGTTGGCTAGGTCAATGAACTTAGTCACAGATTTTGATTTAGAACCATTTATTGCAGTTAACGAGTTACGGTACTATGCAATCCCAAAAACATCAAGTCCAGTATCACTAACTAAAGAAGGATACGATTTTTTTAAAAATCATGGAGGTTCAAAAATGCCCGATAATGACAACCAAAAAGAAGTTAATTTCGGTTCACCAAGTGGCACTACTGTCAATATCCACAATTATGGGAATATAAACGGATCCGCGTTTGGTTCAAATAATCAAATTACCAATCATTTTCATGAGGAGCTTGCAGAATTGAAAAAAGTTGCTTCTGAATTACCAGAAGAAGACCAAGCACAAGCAAATGAAATCATTGAAATTATTGAATCACAAGTTTACAAACCTGGAGTCTTTGAAAAGTTTGAAACTTTTCTAGAAAAACATCCACTTCTACTAAATTCTGTCGGAAAAGCCATTACTTGGGCTTTAACAAATCCAGATAAATTACCGCTTCCTTAGAAGGTTAGTCTCTCTATTTGTCCAACATACCAGTTCACATCAATAATCTTTTTTGAGGCTTGCGAATAATCCAAGAAATGATCAGGTGATCCTGGTAGCTTGGAGTGCAAGCCTTTTTTGACTTGATAAACACCACCACATCGTTTATCATTCGTGGCCACACCACAAACTGTATTGTTTAGCTTTCGATAACCATCAGTCATTTCTTGTTCAATTGATTGAAAATCTCCTTGCAGCTTATTGATGTAATAGAATTCTTCTATCCTGCCATCCTTGAATCGATTGACAACAAAATTCTGTGGTTTAACGCCATTAACTACTGCCTCAAATGTTCCGGCACTAACCACTTCAAGACTATTCGAAAAACAATTTGGTTCCTTAAATATGCCTTTTCTGATATATCCACCATCATCTTTTTCTAAAACGAAATTACTAACATCTTTTTGCCAAACTTTTTTTATTCTTGTTATACTCACTTGTAAATGAAGTTGCTTGCACCACAATTCTAAAAGTTCACGAATTGTGTTTTCCATCACTGGATCTATCTTAACTAGAACCCCGTCGGTGTTTGTTTGGATCAAATCTTCATAAAAATTTCCTAATACCAAGATTAAGTGTGTAATGATTAGCTGTCCGCTAACAGTTACCGAATAGAATTGTCTCGGATCATAAAAATTTGAATACGGATTATTCATGGATCCATTCACTGCATTGATTAAAACTTTGTAAGATAATTTTCCAGATTCTACCTTCTTCTGGTAAAGGTCAGCAAAGGCTGAAACATTCTTAACGCCTGTGCTTATGAAATTGTTATTGATAATAAGTGATGGAAAGAACTGATTCACATCGATCAGTAAAAAAATGCCTTCACCCTTGTACTTTGGTTTTGCAGCATGTACACCACCAAATCCAAAAACATGAGTTAATCCTGCCAAAGTCATTTTAAACTTTTCCGCTTTCAACTTTTCTTCTAAGGTGTTTTGATAGTTTGATTTTATGGACTGGTAAAAATTCACCAGTCTTTTTGGTAGCTCCGCTTGCGGCACATATTTATCAAATTCATACATCAAAATATTTGGGCGCTTTGGGATCTTCTTAGCTTGCAATATCTCAGCCGCTAGGTTCGCACGTGTCTTTGTGATGGATCGACTAGGAAGATTGAATTCTTTTACGATTTCAAATTTAGTTTCAAGATATTCCTCGCGTTCATCAAACACTTTTTCGCAAATGTCAATTCTTCTTTTACAGTAGTCTTCCGCTGTCGAAGCTCTCATATCAAAGCGTAGGTTAAAACCAATCTCTTCTATAGCACAAAGTCTTTCTTCTTGACTTAAATCGATGGATAAATATTCTTGGAGAAAATTGCTTTTTCCATTACTCAAAATCTTGGCCAGGAACTTATCAGATGCTTTGTAATTACTGTAACTAACAAGACAACGAACACTAGAAAGAGCCGTTTTAAGTCTCTCTCGATCATTCGCTATCATATAACTTTCATCTGTTTTGAAAACAGCTAGCCAATCTTCTGAGCTTTGGTATAACCAGTAGAAAGTGAACATTGGCCATCACCTTCTTAGTATGGCAATTCGTCGTCTGGAATATCAGCAGTGGCTGCCGGATCATCATACGGGATGAAATCATAATTTTTGTATGGTTTCGATGGGTCCTTTTTGTTCGGTGTTGAAGTGATCGTTAGAACAAATTGACTGCCAATTGCATCTTGAAAAGCAGCTGCAAGTGTCTCTTCATCGTCCCAATCCTCTTCGGTTAACTGGAGACCAACCACACTGGCTAATTTTCCGACTAACTTAATGTTCTTTTGTAGAACAAATGCTGGTACTGCATTTTCATCGAATCCAAGGTTAATCATTTCTTTTCTACCAGATGCTTCGCCAGTAGTTACTTCGTTTGAGAAGGACAATGCTTCCCAGCCGCTTTGAAAAATCTTATGTTCTACCTTTTCAAGCGCTACATCGTATTCACCATCTGGCAATCCGTCAAACCCTCCTGCATTTGGATCGTCTGTCTTCGGGTTAAAACCTGCCAATACTTCATTTGCTAAATCACGTAATCCCATTTGTCATTCCTCTTTCTCTTATGTTTTTTCTTTTCTTAGATTTGTGGTTTGATTCTTTTTCCGGCACTTGTGTTTGTAGCTTCTGTTGGTTTAGATGCCGTTTGATTAATTGGAGCTGCCTCTTTTGTTTTTGGCTTAGTTTGCTTTGACTCAACAGTTTCTTTGCCACTCGAATCACTGGGTGTTTCTTCTGACGCTTGTAAAATATCCTCTTTCTTTTGGATCTCTTTCACAATTTCATCTTGCTGCTTTTTAGTTGTTTTTGGAGACTTACCGAAGACACCAGTCACACTATCCAATAATTTAAGGATTGCCTTATCGTCCACTTGGTCGCGCATGTAGTCCTTGCGACGTGCCTTAGCCACTCGGATATAATTCTTGCCAACTTTCTTACATTGAATAGAAAGGTCACAATTTCCGTTTACGATATTTTGATGTTTTTCTTTTAAAGAAGGAATATCGATTTCCGTTTGACCTTCCATTTTTGTTGAGTTTCTTGAAATGTAAATCACATTCATAGGTAATGATTTCAACTCAATAACTAATGACTGAAAAATATTAGTGAAAGCTGCATAACCTTTTCCGTAAGGAATATCACCTAATGTTTCCACGTCTTCTCGATCACAAATGTATTGTTCGATCATGACCACGATATCATCGATTACATCCAACACCACTGTTTCATAGGTGTGTTTTTCGGTTTGTAAAGCAGTGATCAGCTTATCCAATTGGTCAATAACTGAACGCTTAATCTTGCCGTTCTGATCCTTGACATTTCGCAATTGAACTGATGGAACGGTATTCGCTTCGGCGTTGCCATCAGTATTGAAAACTAATGGATTAGGAAACTGCGAGGCCAAGAACGACTTTCCGCCCATAGTCGGACCCCAAATGAAAAAGTTCCGCGGTGTGTCTTTAGGTGTCTGTGGTTTGTTTGGTGGTAAAATTGACATGTTTCTTTCCCTCCTATGCTAAAAATCCAGCTTCTACAATTTCTTTTGATCTAGCAAATTCTTCTGTTACTTGTGCTTCATAATAATCACCAAAGTCCTTGTGATTTTTAGAAACAATGTTTTGCTTAACAACCGTACCCTCAGATTCATTAATCATCTTGGTAATTTCTTCTTCTGCTTCATCACGGGTATGAGCGTAAAACTTAGTTGTTGTTTGCAATTGTCTAATCATTTTCATTTCTCCTTTTTTATTTAATAGTTAAGTTAGAAAATTAAAACTGTTTCCAGTCATCATCGTCCTTGTCTTCCTTGTCTTCTTCTGAATTATTAGACTTTAAGATGGCGAGAACTATTCCCGCCAAACTTATCAATCCAAGAGCAATGAAAATCTTTATTAAGAAATACGACATACTATTTACCTTGATCAGTTACAACAGTATTGGCCCCATTCACAGTTACCCATCCATGTTTCTCACGAGCTTGTGCTTCTGTGTATCGGATCAATTCATCAGTCACTGAGTCAGCAACTTTTTTATTTGAATCTGCTTCGGCTTCTGCAGCTTTTGTTTTCTTATAAGCTTCGCTGTCCGCTTGTGTTTTAGCAGTCTCAGCATCCAGCTTTGCTTTCTCGTTTTCTTGCCCAGCACGAATGATCGCATCAATGGATTTTTGTGTTTCAGCATCGACATCAGGAACACCCAGAGTCACGTCCTCCACTAAAAATCCTTTTGATTCAACTGATTTAGAAAAGCTTTCTAATACCGCTGCTTCAACTTTTGAAGAGTCGCCAGACAGAACATCAAGCAAACTGTATTTTGCATAAACTTCACGAGCTACTTTTTGAAGTTTAGATTTTAACCATCCTGACTCAATGTCTTCGCTGGTAATATTCCCAAACTCCTTGTACATTTTCGCGGCTTTGGTTGGATCAACTTTATAATCATATTTGATATTGATCGTTGTTTTCTTGCCGTCGCTGGTAGAAACAGAAACATTTTTGGCTTGTATAGTTTGCAGACGAATCGGATATTGAATCACTTTATCAATGCCGACAAATTTCACTCCTTGAGTCAACGCCTCATCCTTAATACCGCCATTCATTGAATAGCGAACACCGACATATCCATTATCGATTTTTTCTAAAAACTTAAATGCTCCAACTACCCCGATTACTAAAATCGCTACTACTGCAACTGCTGCTTTAATTCCTGTACTTTGTTTCATAATTGAATTCTCCTCTTATTTTTAATTTATTTTTTCACTGTTATAGGCGTGGTTAGCGGAACTAACTACTAACCTTTTTTGTAAACTTCTCAATAATCCAGTAGATATATCGAAAGATTTCACCTATGACTCCTGTATAAGTGAATCTTAATTGACCATCTTTATCGGTCACGTTGATACTTGGACCGAAAATCATAATCGCTAGTAGGAACGTTATTAAATCTTTCATTCGCCGTCCTCCTGCAAAGCATAGCCTGCGATAGCATCAAAATTAAATACTGCATGACGTTTGACTTGCGATTTAATGCCAAAATAATCAAACTCAATCGTGATATCATGTACATTGTCATACTTGAAATTCTCGACTTTCTCAAAATAAGCCGTTCTTCCATTTTCAAAATAGACTGCTAATGTTTTATTCATAAAATTTCCTCCTTGATACCCGTCTATCACTTACCTTTCGCTTTGATACGGATGGATCCTTTTACTTTCGATTCCTTCAAATATTTCTTATAAATATCTGGTTCTTCTACCTTCAAAGTTTTAGAATCAACTGTTTTCTTAGTTGTTGGAAGAACACGAGTGATTACCAAATCACCAGTATCAATTTTTTTAATATCATTCTCTTCCATCTTCTGATAAAGCTGTTCGCGGAATTCTTTTTGCTGCTCTTTCAATAGTGCAGCTTTTTCTTGAAACTCGATCATCTGGAGTTCGAACCGTTCAACACGGGCGACCAATTTATCAACGTCGTTTCCAATTGAATAGTATTCATTTTCAGTCATATCTGGTTTCTCTTTCAGATATTCCACACGGATCCAAAACGTTTCTATGGCGTCAAGAATTTTTTCAATTGCTGTTTCATCACGTTCGATCTCTTTTACTTGCAAATTCGCAACATCAAATTCTAGGTCAAAATCTTTTGGACGTTTATACATTGCAAGCCATCCGTAGTTACATCCGGTCTGATAGAAATAAAGCTGCATCTGTGCCTCATAAACCTTCTCTGTTGGATTTGCTCCATGCGTTTTTATTTCCAGTACAATCTTATTTTCGACATCGTAACCATCAACGTTGGATCGAATGAAATCATCTGGATCAAGAAATGTCGCTGGTGTGAATTTCAAACTATTCATTGTATTGATATATTCCCGAATCACTGGCTCCATACGGTTCCCAAACTGAATATACGGATTACTGATTTGTTCCGACCTAACGATCCCGGCCTTTTCTCTGGCCAGTTCATATTGAGTTTTGTATTTAGATAGTCCTAAAATGACTGGCACATCAGATCCACCCACATATTGATCTCGATTTTCAGTAACGTTTGGGTCTTGTTTTTGTAGTCCGAACATTTTATTGACCACCCTCCATTCGTGTATTCATATAAAGTTCTTCCGAAAAATCTTGCTTGTTTTCCAATGCTTCATAAACAGCTTCTTCAATCGTTTGCTTAGTAATGAAGCGATAAACTGTTACTTTCTTTTCTTGACCATTCCGATAGGCACGACCCAACGCCTGACTATAATCTTGATAAGAATAAGTCGGCGTGTAGAAAATCACTGTATTTGCGTACTGCAACTCAATTCCTGCACTACCAGCCATGTATTGGACGAAGGTCACACTATTATCCAAATCTTTCCAAGTCTCTTTCTGCGGCAAATTAGAGTGCTTTCCGCTCACTTCAAAAATTTTCTTATTCTTAAGTTTCGCTTTTAAAGCATCCACTTCTTTTTGATAGTAGTAGAAAATAACCACATTATTCTTTGTACCTTCGCAAATCATTTCAGTATAATCCAACTTGTCTTTTTGATTCGTGTGATAGCGCAACCCATGAGCCAACTTAGATGGTGTGTCGAAGTCTTCATCATCAAGCACGCGATGTCTCGAAACTGTTGCATAGTCTTTACTTTTCTTAAAGTGAATATCCTCGATTACCAGCGGCGGTAAATCTAGTGCTTCGTCCTTCGATATAGACACTGTGAAAGAATTGTATTTGTCATGTAACTGATCCTCATTGATCCATCCCTCAATTTTAGGAATACGTCGATTGCCCAAATAAATCGTTCCCCATTTGGCATATCGATCGTTCATTTCCTTTTTAGATTTGAAGTAACCAAACATGATGAAGTAGTTGTACGTGTCTTCCCAGCCATTACTTGCTGGCGTTGCAGTCAACAGGACAAAATGACTGGATACCTTCGAAAGTTTCAATGCGGCCTTACCGCGTTGACTAGTTGGATTTTTAACATAATGGGCTTCATCAAAGATCGTGAACCATCCTTTGTAAAGCTTGTACATGTTGGCCAACTTGCCATAACTCATTTCGGTAAACGAGATTTCAATTTTGTAGAAATCACAGACCGCTTGAATATCTCTACGCCATCCGCCTTCTTTAATCTTCTGTGGCGGAGCTACAATCAAAATCGGTTCGCCGTTCCCATATTTTAAATAGTGATGAATGGCCATGATCGTTTTTCCGGTTCCAGTATCAGCTGCATACATAAAACTTGGGTCTGCATAATCTACTAACTTCTTTTGAAAGTCATATAACATTTCTCTGTTTGAGCATTGCGGAAACATGTTAAACAACTAGAACACCACATTTCTTAGCAAAATCAGTCCATGTCTCAAAATTCACGATTTTTTCTATACATCGTCTACTAACTTCAAATTTCTTAGCGATTTCAACTGGCCTTATTTGTTTTTGGAAATATAAAAAATATATCTTTTCAACATCCCGTTCTCTTAATTTTGACCTTGAACTACTTTGCCCCTTCGCTGCGTTTGCCAACCCTTTGTTGTAGGCATGTTTTGTATTCTCTCTAATCGAGCACCACTCCAAATTGGCCAATTTGTTATTAGTTTTATCACCATCAATGTGATTTACAGCAGCTAGATTATTTTCATTATCTAAAAAGGCTGACGCAACTAATCGATGGACTGTCTGAACTTTCATCTTTCCTTCTTTCTTCAAATTCACTCTTAAATATCCATCTCGATGAGTTCGTTGCTTTAAAATTATTTCTTGCTTACCATGTTGATTTTTAGTTGCTCGTTTCAAAGATTTTACTTTTCCAAAATTACTAACCTGATAGATACCTTCAAAACCATGAATGTCTTTCCATGCCTCATGAGAAGATATTTTGCCGTTCGAGTTCATTTTTTACCTCCTCAACACTTCTCGCTACAAGTGCAATTCCGCCTGCAGCTTCAATTTTTCTTAGCTTTGACTTTTGTAATTCACTTACTACGCCACCACTTGCCTTTTTCACCTCAATTCCAATGAACCGACCATTAACACATGCCAATATGTCCGGAGTGCCCGAAGGCTGGTACATGGACCCATGAACTTTCAAATAGTAGGCACCTAGCGAATCAAGGTACTTTTTAATTCTGTTTTCAACTTTCTTTTCTGGTCCAGACATCAGCCCAATACTTTCTGATTAGGTGTGCTGCCTTCACCCACTTTGATTAACTCAACATAATTTCGAGTAACAAACTCGCCTTCTGATGTGTTGTAATAGGTCTTTTCGCCTACAGTTTTAACTGACCAAATAGCTATATTATTTTTAAAGAAATACTCCTGAATGGGATTCATTGTTTTTCCTCACTTTCGTGTTATACTTTCGAATAGATAAACGTTTTTTATTTGCTTACTTCGGCGGCTACCGAGGTAGGCTTTTTTTGTGAATGTGTATAAATAATCTGACTTGCTTTTTTTCTCTTAAATCGAGCAAAAGTTATATCTTTGAATTCTCGATGTGCTTTTATAGCTGCAACACTTACTTTTCCCGGTATTGGTTTTACTGTGATCTTATCCTGCTTACGAAGCTCAACGATCTTTAAATGAATAGCTTGGTAATTTCTTCTACCTTGTAGCAAATGGATTAACTTTTGATAATTATTTACAAATCCATATTTATCAAAAGTCACATTTTCAAGAATTGCTTCTATTTCCCAGCCTTCCCAATAATAGACAGATTCTATTTTTCCATCTTTTTTTAAGTAATCAGTTCGGCTCTTAATTGATTTACTAGTTCGCCCCAACAGATGACCTATTTCTTCATTTGAAAAATCACGCTTTTTCAGATTAATAATTTTGTTGTCTTCTGCTTCTGAATACCATCTTCCGTGTAAATCGAATTGACAAGATCGATCTGTTTTAGGGAGGATTCCGGCTTTCCTCCACTCGGTGAATTTGAGTTCAAGACATGATTCGCTTAAACTCGTTTTTCGAATTAACTCTTTAACGTTTAGAATCTGGTTGGTTTCAGCAAACAAAGCATTCTCTTTTATCCATTCTAAGAATTCTTCATCTGTCTTTATTGGCGGTAAGTCCCCATCATTTCGCATTCGTTGGACCTTTGAACGTACGCCCATGATCTTGCGATTCAGTTTTTCTGATAATTCAGGATAATTTTTGACATCACCAAACCAGTTGACCTGCATATTGTTCACTAAGAATTCCGTTTCTTCAGCAGTCCAGTTTCTGCCTCCCAAATTGATCACCTCCCACTAGTTCTGCTTCTCAAATCAAACTCAAATTCCTCAGTTAAAAGTAAATTTCCTCCCACACCAGCAATGAGTAAGATTTTGATCCATACTGGAATGAAACCAGTAATTGCAGCGCCCACACCGATCATGGCCATAAGCAGAGTTAATCGTCTTATCCAATAGATTTTTTTCATGCTGTTGCCTCCTTTACTCTTTAGCTACAAGCTTGTAGAGTGCAATACTTGAAAAACGCCATCCGTCGCCAATTTTTTGACCAGGAACAACGCCTGCTCTTGCTTGTGCTTTGAGATGAGAAACTGAAATTTTTAAAAATTCAGCAGCCTGTTCAGTTTCCCAAACTTCATTTTTTAATTCGTTTTCGGCTAATAGAATTTTGAGATCATCTAGGTTTACTAGTGCTAGATTTGTCATGAATTACTCCTCCTCAATAAAAACAATCCCAAGGTATTCAGCAATTTTCTGGCGGTACTCTTTAGCTTTTTCACCGTTTTGAATTCCTTTAACAACCTGTTTTACATATGTGTCTGACGTATTAATTACTTTTGCTAAATCTTTCCAGTTTTTCTTTTGTCGATGCATCTGAACCAATACAATTTCTTCGAAATCTTTGATTAACAAACTTCTCACTTCCTTTCGTTTATATAATTAGCTAGTTATTGAGCTTTTTTTAGAACTAAATGTTGACATTTTTAAACTTTATTGTAGAATAAAAGCATAGCTAAATAAGACTACATAAGCCTTTAAATTAACATTTCTAAGTTTGCCGACCGCGAAATAGTTTAATTTTCATAGGTTCTCTTTAGTTTTGTTTCAAGCTCAACAACTAGCTTACGAACAAAGTATATTAAACTATATTGTAGATGTCAACTATTTTTCTACGATAAAGTCTATATTTTGTTTCGAAGTGAGAAAGGAATGCCTACATGACAACATTCGACAGGGTAAAAAAACTTGCTGACAAACAAAAAATATCAATTGTAGAACTTGAAGAAAAATTGGAATTTGGCAGAAATTCATTATATTCATGGAAAACCAAAACCCCGAATGGTGATAGATTGAAAAAAGTAGCAGATTATTTTGGAGTTTCAACTGATTATTTGTTAGGAAGAACAGATGATCCTGAACCAATAGCTAAACTTGATAAAGGTCCGGGCTCTGATCTTATTGGTTATTTCAGACTCAACACTGCTGAATTTGATCCTGATGAAACGGAAGAAATAGAAGATTCTTTGAAGGATTACACTGACTTCTTAGTTCAAAAAGCAAGAGAACGAAAGGCAAGAGAAAATAAAAAGAAAAAATAATTTCCGAGGTTGGTAACTGTATATGGATTTTTATAATGAAGATGCCTTTCGAGATGCAACTTTTGTTGCTAACTCAATTGCGCAACAAACAGCTGAATTTTATGAAATTGATGTTAAGGATGTAAAAAACTTTCACATAAAAGAATTTGTCGAAGAGGATAAACTTGCCATTTACGCTGAACATTATTTTAAACCACCTTTAGACAAATTAATGCTGGGATCAACCCAAAAGGTTGAGGGAATAATTGTGTTAGCGGTAAACGCTTTGTCGATGGTTGAACGGAAATTTTTCTCAGAAATGCACGAAACTATACATGCATATTGTGATCCGATCAAGGAAAACGATGGAAGGGCCTTTTCCGATCTTCTTTTAGAAGAGGGCTATCTCCCGGAAGACCAATATATTGAAAAAAGGGCAAATTTTGGTGCTGGTATTTTAATGGCCAATGATGAAGCTTTGATTTTTGGAATTAACAAGTTTAGAAACTTCTTGCGTACTGCAAATTTCTTTTTTATGAGTAAAGGAGCTTTCAAAAATCGACTTCGTGCATTTTTAGTTTTTGAAAGAGACTGTACTCCTCAATATGCTTTCCAGCTTGTTCATAAATACGAGATGGGCTGTGGAATGGACTTTTATAAAGTTATCAATACGAAGTGAAAAATGTATAGTGATACGGACCTATTCCCCCGTTATTTAGAGGATATATTACATCAAAAATGGAGTTGATAGCGTGGCTACTTATGAAGAAATATCTTATAAAATATTGAAAGATAAATATGTAGAGTCTTGGTTAAAAGAAACAAATTATTCTGACCAGGAAGCATATGAATTTATTCATTATATCGTTGCTAGGTTTTCTGGCATAAAAAGGAATCCAAATTCATTTTATGTCAAATCTCAGTTACCAAAAGAGTATGTTAGTTTTGATATTGAAACCACAGGTCTAAGTAAAAATGATGAAATAATTCAAATTGCTGCTATTCATATGAAAAACGGTAGTATGTTATCCGAGTTCTCTCAGTATGTAAAACCAAAAACTGCTGAGCTATCTGTTCAAATATCTTATATCACTGGAATAACCAATGAAAATATAAAAGATGCTCCGTACTTTGAAAAGGTACAAAATGACTTTAATTCCTTTATTGGCAATCTTCCTCTAATTGGCCATAATGCAACATCATTCGATTTGCCATTTCTAAAAAGACAGGGATTCAATGTTGATTCACAGTTCGCGATTGATACAGTATATCTCGCTCAATCTTGTAAAGAACTCAACATTGATAATTGCAAACTAGAAACATTGAAGAATCACTACGCTATCGATGAACTTTCTCACAATGCGCTTTCAGATGCAAAAACAACTGCTAAGGTATACGAGTACTTAAGAAAAGGTGATTATGCGCCAAGAAGTAAGCCGAAAACTGCATATCCAAAAATTCTGAAAAATAAGCGCTTCTGCTATACAGGTAACTTTAAAAATTTTAGTCGTCAATCTTTACAAGAATCGATAGAAAATTATGGCGGCATAGTAACTAAGTCTGTTAGTAAAAAGACAGATTTCCTCGTGACAGGTCAGCAAATTGCTAAAAACTTAAAAGATGGCGTTCACAGTAGCAGTGAGATTAAATGTATGGAACTGATGAAAAGTGGTTTCTCTATCGAAATGATTACTGAAGATCAGTTTATCGCCATGATAAATGAAAAAAATTAAGGAGAAGTCACATGAAAAAGATTACTTCAAAAAATGGATTTACATTTCTATTCGAAGAAATTCCGCACGAAAGGAGAAACAAATTAGGGATCGCTAATGGAGAGTCTGTATTATTATCCGTCTATGAAAATGATATCTTTATGTTTTCCAACGACATCAATCTTATAAAATATGAAAACATTGTTAAAACCGAAAATCCAACTAATCTAGAAATTGAATTCTTCAATATGGTGAAGCAAGAAAAGGAAATTAAATATAGAAAAAGTTTAGTTGATCAATATGAGATTACTAAGTATGTTCACTTTTTACCTAGAGTGTCTTTTAAACAGGAAACTATCTCAAAAGATAAATTAGAGATTACAGGAACTATCCGTTATCTTGAAAGCATTTATGAGAAAGAGGTGCCTATAGTTTCTATAGATGGTTTAGTCCTAACTATTGATAGTAATTCACAATTTAAATTTGACTTGAGCCCTATACCAAATAAAGGAGACAAAATAAAGTTCACATTTGATTTACCTAAACAACTTATTACTCGCTCATATGAAATAAAATAAAAAAAACACGATCCCACCCCGGACAAGAGTTTGATCGTGCTGATAACAAAACCTATGCAATAGGTTCTTTCGTGTGCCTATTGTATCAAAGAAAGAGAGTTGATTCAATCGTGGCCAGAAAGAAAAGTATGGAACTAAAAGGATATATCTCAAAGATTGGAAAAGGACTTTACAGGTTACGGGCTTCATTTGGATATAAGTCTAACGGACAGCCAAAATGGATTGGTAGTGAAAACGTAGAAGCCAGAAATGAACGCGAAGCCTATCGCCTTTTAGAGGATTGGTTGGAACAATTTGAAGGCCTAACATCAGAGACGTTAGATTTCGCAGATATAACCTTTGAGGATTTTTATTACAAGGTATGGTTGAAAGAAGGCGCTGAAGGGTTATCGCTTGAGCCAAAAACTTTTCACAACTACAAGCAAACAATTGAATTAAGATTTCTAACCCCACTTGGTTTACTCAAACTAGTTGATATAAAACCGTTTCAAATAAAGCAGATAATCACTAAGTCAGTGCGTCTAAAACCAGATGGCACACCCAATCCAGATGGCAAGCCTTTAACTCGTGCAACAAAGCAACGTATGTTGTTTGCGATTAACAATTTATTTCTTTTAGCTAAAAACGAATATACAATCATCAAAAACAATCCTTGCGATATGATCACTTTGCCGAAAGCGAAAGGGGAAAAGAAAAATGTGGAAGCCCCTTATTCTGAAGAAGAAATTGAAAAATTTTTAAAAGCTGCTTTCGGAGAAGAGTTACATCTAAAAACATTGCTTCTCACAGCTTTTGTCACTGGTGCGCGTGAAGGCGAATTAGCAGGTTTAGAAGAAAAAGATATTGACTTTGAAGACTTAACAATACGATTTCATCAACGCGTATCCGAGATAGATGGCAAATCTGTGGTATTGCGCCCTGGACTCAAAAACGACGATGAAGAAAAGATCGTTACGATTCCTCAATTCTTAGCTGACTTATTGAAGGAGCTTATTGCACGAAATAAAAAGTCTCGCTGGAAATTAGGCGTTAAAAAGCCCAAACACTATTTTATCTTTGATAATGTTTTAGACGGAACAACACTTCCGAGACCTAGTTATATGTATAAGAAATTTAAACGTTTCACCAAACGCCACAGTTTGCGCCATATTCGATTCCATGACATTCGGCATACATCAGCCACCTATTGGCTTAACGACCCAGAGATGACCACTACTGAGGTTCAGCACCGTCTAGGACATCGTAGTCAATCAACGACAACCAATATCTATGGGCATGTCCTGAAAAAGAAAAAAGACCGTGCAACTGAAATGATGGAAGGTTTGAAAGATCAAATTGAATCGAAGGAATCCTTACCCAAAATAAATTAAAATAACAAAAACCGTTTTCCGTTTTATACAAATTCTGGGTAAGGTTTTGGGTAATTATGTACGATTAACGGTGTTTTTATGCGATTATAATTTTACAAAAACCGCCGTACAACGCCGCGGAACGCCGTTAAAACAACATAAAAATCAGGCTCTTAATCAGCGGGTCGCGGGTTCGAGCCCCTCACGGCCCATTGGGTGCCAAACCCACGCCACATAAGCGTTTTTGGCTACTTCGGTAGTTTAGAAAAAGATGCTTGATGTGGCACTTTTTTATTTTACAGATGCCTTACTAGGAAAGCAATTTAAAATCGCCCCGAAAAGTTATACGAAAACTAACTTTTTGAGGGCGATTTTTCTATTTATCGATTCATTTTTTATTTTAGAAAGAAACGATTTCTTTTATCCAGCTCTGCCAATCCTAAGGTTATTAGAAGACCCATTAGCGTTACTCCCAAAAGAGCTAGTGCAGGATCATCAGAAAATCCTGTTTGAGGAAATACTGAACTTGATTTAGTAGTTGTAGGCGTTAATTGACTTTTCTTCTTTTCACTAACTTGAATTTTTAACGATTTAAGAGTGCTTGCGTTTGATTGCCCCATAACTCCCTGCTTTGATGCATTTCCAATAAAAGCAGCTCCGCTTGTTGCATCCGCGGATTTGCCCTTAACAGAGTCCAATTCTTCATTAAGAGCAAGATGATTTTTAAGTTTGTTTAATTTTTCTTTTGTTTCTTCCAGTTTTACCTTTGCTGCGTCTGCTTTAGCTTGTAAGGCGTGATACGTCGCCGCATCAGTCTCAGCAGTTTTTTTGGCACTTTCCAGTTTCTTAACAGCAGATGCATACGCAGATTCTGCTTTTTCCAGATCAGAAAGGGCCGCAGATAATGCTTCAGAAGCTTGTTTCAATGATGCCACTTCGGCTTTCTTTTGCTCTACTAGTCGTTCGCCGCTCTCCAATGCCTTTTTATCATCAGCTAGTTTTTCTTTGGCAGCGGTCAAAGCTACTTGCGCGGCGCTCAACTTAGCATTCACTGTGTCTAATTGTTTTTTGGCTTCTTCCAGTATTGTCACTTTCAAATCTTTTTCTTGTTTTGCTGCTTCGAGTGCTTCTTGTGCAGCATCTAGTGCTTTCTGTTTCGTTTCTGCATCTGAATTAAATTTATCAACGACTCCTTGAGCTGCATTCACTTTTTCCGTAGCCGTTTCAACAGCTTTTGTTGCTGCTGCCAGCTGCTTCTTCGCCTCTTGATTATCCGTCGTCGCTTTTTCTAATCCAGCTTTTGCTGCTTCAAGTTTCTGGTTTGCTTCGTCAGCTTTTTTACGCGCACTTTCTAATCCTTCCCCGGCAATCTTTGCATCTTCTTTTCGATCGGCCAGCTCCTGCGTCAATTTGTTGATTTTTTCTTGCGCTTTCGCATCGTCTATTTCAGGGATATCAATCGATTTAGTATCAAATTTACTCGCATCTTTAATGTAGTAGCTGCGCGGGACAAATTCAAAATGAGTAGAAAATGATGGTCTGCTTGCTTTGGAGAAGGATACACCAAAATAGCATTCATCTGTAGAACTCCCATACATGAGACCCGTGATACTAAATGCATGGCCCCAGTTGCTACCACTGTCACCGTACAAAAAGCCCAACATAGCATTATAGATCAAGCTCTTCAAGTCATTCTTGCTAAGATTCCAAGAACTGTCTGGTTTCATTGAACTAGAACTATATGAATATAAATTTTCGTAGAGGTTTCCACCTGGGTGTTCTAGTAATCCATTGTTTCTCGCTGCCTGATTGATAGCATCGTTATAATGTCCGTTGAAGCCGCTCCAATTATCCGCTTCATAGGCTTTAGCAATTTCGTCAGTAAATTTGATCGATCCTAAAGAAACAGTCACATCCTTCATGCCAAACATCTGACGAACAGAATTGATCAAACGAGCTGCGTAAATCGATAATTCTTCTATGAGAGCCGTTGTCATATCCGTCTGACCATTGATCATGATAGCTTTATCGGCTTCATTTGACTGGAATTTTGCATTTGCTGCCAAGGCTGCAGCATCAGCAGCTAAAAGTTGCTTTTTATTCGCTTCGCTGCGATCCGCCTCGTAGGCTTTCAGCGCATTTACATATTCCTGCGTCACCACGATCTTGTTTAACCCGTCTTTTGCCTCTGAATTCGCCCTATCCAAATCATTTTGTGTTTTTTTGACCGCTTCATCCGCCTCTTGCTTCTTTTTACTTGCAGCATCAACGTCGCTAGCGGCATCCGTTGCTTCACCTTCAGCAACATTCTTGGCTGTTTGCGCACTTCCTTCTGTTGCCGCAGCTGTTTCAGAATCTGTTTTAGCAGCTTCCTCAGTTTTTTTAGCAGCCTCTAGTTCTTCCTTCGCCTTTTCTAGATTGTCGTTTGCTTCGGTGGCGCCTTCCCCTTCAACAATACTTTGCGCATCCTTTACTGCTTGTTGCTTCTCATCGATTTTTTCTTGGGAGTTATCGACGTCCGTTTTCGCGTTTTCAACAACTTTTTGTGCAGCATCCGCTTCCCCTTGAGTCTCCTCTACCTTTGATCCCGCAGCATCAATTGCTTTTTCATCTTCCTTGATTGCTTCCTTGATACCCTCATTTGCTTTTTCCTGCTCCGACACATCCTTTTGTGCTTGCTCAATCTTTTCGGATGTTGCTCCTTCTGCCGCTTTTTCAGCTTCAGACACGACCTCTTGTGCTACGTCTACAGCTTCTTTTGCAGTGTTTGCCTCCTCCTGTGCTTTGCTTGCAGCAGCTTGTGAGGTCTCGTATGCCTCCTCCTTGGCAGTAGTTGCTTCTGCCTGAGTAGCAGATGCTGTCTCTTGTGCCTTAGTAACTTCTGATTGAACTGCTGCTATCGTCGCTTTGGAGTCCTCAGCCGTTGCTGTCGGCGCTTGTGCTGCGTCACCACTCGCATCTGCACGCGCTTCCGTGGAATGAGAGAACCCAATCCCTGCCATTGTTGCGAGAGTTGCTGAAAATAAAGCAATCTTTTGTTTCTTCATTTTTAATTCCCACCTTCATTTTTTCTTGTCTTCCTTGTTAAAACCAACTGACTTTATACCCCGATCATAAAAACGCTTTCATTAAAGGCAAACATTTCCTTAAAAAGGAACCACAGAGTCATTTCTGCAAAAATAATAGCCATTCGCATTATTTGTCATTTTACCATATTTCCAATTAGTGCAATAATTCTTTTTTTATATGATTCGTATTGGTATTAAAATTATATTTATAATAGATAAAGAGCATCTGGATAACTGATTTATAAAGTACCAAGCTGCCAATTTTTAAAAAAAACTAATAATTTATCTTTTAATTTCTATTTTGTAATGGAAGGAATGTACGTGTGGTCATCCAATGAACATCTTGGAGCATCATCAAAAAAAATTTTCAACAACAACTTTACAAAAATATTTCTTATGTTACAATTGTGTTACAGAAAAAGTTTAAGGAGTGATTCGTGTGAAAAAAATGGTTGTTTTTAGTTTGTTGGTTCTGAATTTCCCAATGGTCGCATTTGCTGATACTTCCGAAAGTCTCTCTGAAAAAACCGTAAACTCTAGTCAAGAACAATTTGTTGAGAGCGCTTCTCTTTCTGAGGAATCAGGAACAGATCCTGTTCTTTCCGTTGACCCTAAAGAGAATCCTGCCGCTTCTACAGAAAAAACAGTTGAACGTTCCACTAGCAAAATTGAAGCTACTATCGGCAGCAGTGAACATTCAGTAAATGAAGAAACAATAGATCATCCAACAACTGAAACAACCGTTGTAGAAAAACGATACGCTGAGGAACCTGCCGTTTCGGATAAAATAGAAAAGGCGACTAGTGCTGTAGTCCCACAAGCTAGTGCAGCGGTCATAGAAAAGGCGGTAGAATCCCCTTCTGATTTAGAAGAAAAGTTGAACAAAGAATGGACAGCAGAGAAAATTCGTGAGAACTTAACCGGATCAGATTATGGGATAACTCAGAATGAACTTAAAGGATATTCGGACGAAGAGCTCACAAATGCCTTCAAACTTTTCAACCGTTATAACTTTGACCTTACAGGCATGGATTTAGGAAGCTACGTTCACGTTTTACGTATGGTTTATAAGGAACATGCGGTGAGTTGGAACGAGGTCGAACAGGCTTTGGCTTTCAATCCTAATAACTACACTACCACTGCTGAGCTAGCGCAAAACATTGATCAGCTGCAAGCCTATCTGAAGATTCTTTATTCGAACAAGGAAGGCTTTGTGCCTTTACGTTCTTTCACAAATGAAGAAATGCTTCATATTTTGAATCATCTTAGTGGTGCTGAAGACAAATTAAGTTACGCCAATGGATTATTCTCAGGACTTGTCCATTGGTTATATTCCTCGCAAGAAGGAAATGGACCTATCGATAATGGACCAAAGCCTGTTCCGTTGATTCAAACCATGGAGAAACCTGCGAGTCCAATTGTGTTAAAGGATGCTGCTCCTCAAAACAATTCAAACACTACTGAGAACAGACTCCTTACCGAGGCAAATGGGCAGAAAGAATACCCTAAGACGGGGGAAAAACAGCCTGTCATTTTCACCCTCATAGGGATGATTATGACTCTATTCGCAGGAAGCATCCTATTAAGAAGACGGCTACGCGTTTAACCTAGATTTCTCTCTCATCACAAAAGGAGCCAAAACAGATAAATGTCTGTTTCGGCTCCTTTTCATTGGGCACTTTTAAACTGCCAAGGCTTTTTCATTTTTTAAATGCTGCAATTTCTTTTTATAATAGGCCACTTCGTCTTCAGAAGAATAGATAAAATGACCTGGCGCAATCTCACGCAATGAACGCGCCTTGCCGTCGTGAGGTTCCGTTTGATATTTGATTCGACGACGTTGACGTTCATGATCGGGATCAGGCATCGGAATTGCAGAAAGCAAACTTTCCGTATACGGATGAACCCCATAGTGATAGATTTCGTCACTGCTGCCGACTTCTAACAAATGGCCATTATTCATCACGCCGATACGGTCACTGATGTGCTTCACCATTGAGAGGTCATGGGCAATGAACAAGTAGGTCAAGTTGTGCTCATTTTGCAAGTCTTGCAACAGATTTACTACCTGTGCCTGGATCGATACATCCAAAGCCGATATTGGTTCATCACAGATAATGAAGCGTGGACGTACTGCCAATGCGCGTGCTATCCCGATACGCTGACGTTGCCCGCCTGAGAATTCATGTGGATAGCGAGTCCCATGACTAGGGTTCAACCCAACCGTCTCAAGCAAATCATTGACGATCTTGTCTCGGTCTTTCGGAGTTTTAGCAAGTCCGTTCACATCAATGCCTTCCGCGATGATATCTTTGACCTTCATCCGCGGATTTAGCGACGCATATGGGTCTTGAAAAATCATTTGGACATCGCGACGAAATTTTGTCAGCTCTGCCTTTCCATGAATTTTCGATACATCCTTGCCATCAAAAAGGATTTCTCCGTCCGTTTTTTGATTTAGGCGAATAATTGTCCGTCCTGTAGTAGATTTTCCACTACCAGACTCCCCTACCAATCCGAACGTCTCTCCCTCATTGATGTAAAAGCTCACATCATTGACAGCACGGACTTCATTTTTAGTGCCCGTGTTAAAATATTGTTTCAAATTATTTACTTCTAATAATCGTTTTTCCATCTTTATCCTCCGTTTTTATCGCTACACTTAAGCGGAATATTGGTTTTGCTTTTTACGAAAAATATCCCAACGTCGTTGAATCTCAGCCGGAGGTGTTACTGTTGGTGCTTGAGGTGCCAATAACCACGTTGCTGCCTTGTGGGTTTCAGAAATCTCAAAGAAAGGCGGCTCCATTTCCGCATCGATTTTTAAAGCAAATTCGTTACGGGGATAGAAGGCATCTCCTTTTGGCGGATCTAATAAATCTGGAGGAGATCCTGGAATTGCATAAAGGCGATCATTTTCACTCTCTAAGGTTGGCATTGATCCAAGCAGTCCCCAAGTATACGGGTGTTGCGGATTGTAAAAAATTTCTTCCGCCGTTCCTACTTCTACGATTTTTCCTGCATACATGACGGCTACTCGATCGGCCACGTTAGCAACGACACCGAGGTCATGGGTGATAAAAATGATCGATGTTTCGATTTTCTCTTGAATCTCTTTTAGCAGCTCTAAAATTTGCGCTTGGATCGTAACGTCCAACGCGGTCGTCGGTTCGTCAGCAATCAGGATCTCAGGATTACAGATCAAAGCAATGGCAATTACGATCCGTTGGCGTTGACCACCAGAAAATTGATGCGGGTAATTTTTTAATCGTTTTTCGGCATCTGGAATCCCAACTAGATTTAGTAAATCAAGGGCAGCTTTCAACCCTTCTTTTTTTGAGATTTTTTTATGCTTTCTTAGAGACTCCGCTACTTGCTTTCCAATCGTCATGGTTGGGTCAAGTGATGTCATTGGATCTTGGAAAATCATCGCGATTTCTCGTCCGCGAATCTTTTGCATTTCTTTCTCTGATTTATCTACGATATTTTGTCCTTTGAACAAAATTTGTCCTTCATCAATGTTCGCGTTCCCGGAAAGCAGGCGCATAATCGTTCGCGTGGTCACGGATTTACCGCTACCAGATTCCCCAACGATCGCCAATGTTTCCCCTTTATTCAGATCAAAATCCACTCCACGTATCGCTTTGACTTTCCCAGCATAGGTATCGAATGAAATATTTAAATTATTTACTTCTAATATTTTTTCCATAAATCGTCACTCTTTCATTTTCGGATCAAATGCGTCGCGTAGACCATCAGCCAATAGATTGAAACAAATCATGATCAAGGAGATCGTCACTGCTGGAATCCATAGTAAGTATGGCAAGTACAAGAACGTTTTGTATCCGTCGTTTAATAACGTACCTAATGATGCGGATGGCGGTGTTAATCCTAATCCGATGAAACTCAAGAACGCTTCGAAGAAAATCGCTGTTGGAATACTAAACATCATTTGAATAATGATGACACTCGAAATATTCGGAATGATATGTTTAAAGGCAATTTTCCATTTTGATTCACCCAGAGTCATCCCAGCTAACACGTATTCTTGGTCTTTTAGCTTGAGCGTCTGGGCTCGGACGATCCGTGCCATGGGTATCCAGTTCGTGATAGCCATCGCTGCTACGATTGAAAAAATACCTGGTTCAAAAACAACTAGCATCAGGATCATAACTACCAGATTGGGAATTCCAGAAAGGATCTCTAAGAAACGTTGCATTACATTATCGACTCTGCCTCCAAGCATTCCAGAAATCAATCCGTATGCCACACCAATCGTTATATCAAATAACGCTGCGATAAAGGCGATCAATAAGGAAATACGCGTTCCCATGAAGAGACGGCTCAATACGTCACGGCCTAAACCATCTGTTCCTAATAGATAATTTACATTTCCGGGAACATCTGCTTGTGCGTATTTATCTACTAACTCCCCTGCAACCATCGTTTTCCCGTTTAATCCGTTGATGTTCAAACCAGGGACACGAGGAGGCAAGTTGATGTAATCGACATTTTGCTTGCTTGGGTCTTGCGGTGATACAAAAATCGTAATGATCGAGATAAAGATGATTACTGCTAGTACGACCATTGAAATGACCGCCGCTTTATTTTTCTTTAATCGGCGCCATGAGTCTTGTAGGAAATTTAGGGAAGGGGCTGCGATCTCCTCGCGCTCCTCTTCCGTATTTTTTTGTAAGGGTTGAAATTCATCTGCTGGAATATCAACAACTGAAGGATATTTTATTTCCATTAGCTTTTGCTCCCTTCGGATAGACGGATACGAGGATCAACTAATCCGTAAAGTAGATCGACGACTAGAATAACGAAAACCAGCATGAATGAATAAAGAATCGTTACTGCCATGATCGTTGGATAGTCATTGGTCATGATTGATTTTACGAATTGTTCTCCGATACCGGGAATCGCAAAGATGTTTTCTACAACAAGCGACCCAGTCATCAAAGCAACCGCTAGTGGTCCAAGTAATGTCATCAACGGGATCAAACTATTCCGCAGGCCATGTCTAAAGGCGATCTCCCAACGGCTCAAGCCTTTTGCCCGTGCCAGTTCAACGTAGTCGCTATGGAGTACTTCCACCATTTCAGTTCGTATGAACCGTGCGGAATCGGCTAGTGGAGACATTGCCAAAGCCAACGTTGGCAAAATGGTGTAAGCAAAACCTTCCCATTTCGCAATTGGCAGAATACGCAATTTCATCGCGAAAATATATTGCAATAATACTGCAAAAACAAAGTTTGGAATCGAGCGTCCTAGTATCGCTACTAAGGTAGATGCTGTATCCGCCCATGAATTCTGCTTCATGGCAGAGATCGTACCTAAGACGATCCCCACGAATGTTCCGAAGACGATTGCCTGCAACCCTAATTGCAATGACGGTCCAATTCGGCCTGCTAATAAGGTAGCAACGGCTTGATTTTTAAATTGGAAAGAAATTCCGAAGTTTCCTTGTACAAGGTTTGATAGATAAATGCCATATTGTACGATGACTGGTTTATCCAGACCTACTTGTCTGTTCAACATTGCAACTGTTTCAGGACTTAAACGTTCTTGATTGGTATAAGGTGTCCCTGGTAGTAATTGCATCAAGAAGAATGTGATGGTCGCAATCAACCATAGTGTGATCAACATGAAAAAGACACGCTTTAAAAAATATTTTAAATAACTGCCCATGAGGTGCCTCCTAGTTCTATAATTAATTCTTTTTCCCATTGAAAAAAAAATCTGATATCGTGCGGTGCGTCCCTCTTCTGCTCATACTGCTACTTCTGCATAAGGAGAAACGAATCGCTTAGAATTGTTCGACAAAATGTGTTTTGATCCGCTCGTAAATTTTGACTTCTACTTTTGTTATAGTTTAGAGTAGGAATATGTTGCGGATAGCTGTTCAACTAACCAGCATGAATCCTTAATTCATTTTATTGGAGTGTATGTATGAAAAATAAATTATTTCCCATTGGCATAGGCGGTAGTTTGTTAGTGATCGTTGCGATTTATTCAGCCGCACGTCAGTCACTTTCCCTACTCACTTTATCAAACCGATTTTTTTTGATCGGATTGCCCTTTTTGATCATTGGTATCCTGTATTGGATTTTTTCTTCAGGCTTCTTCGATCACTTTCAGCATTCGATGCATCAGGCCTTCAGCAGAAAACAAAAGAAAAAATCAGAATTCCAGCCCCTCTCGCGTGTTGGACAAGGGCGGTATTCTTTTTGGTTGATCATTGCAGCAATACCTATTACCGCATCAATCATTTGTGCACTGTTAACCATGATTTAAAAGGAAGTTGGAACGAGTCTCGTTCCAACTTCTTTTCATTTGTCGAATTATTCTTCCACGTATGTCCATTTGTAATCCCAAGAAGCGCCGGCAGGATGATGTACGATTCCTTTGACTTTCTCGTTGATCAAATGTGCTTCAGATAATTGGTAAAGCGGTGCGACACCAGATTCTTTCGAGATGATCTCATTTGCTTTTTGCAAATCGTCCCAACGTGCTTCTTCATCACTAGCATCTTTGTTTCCTGATTCTTCAACTGCTTTGTCGTACTCTTTATTGCTCCAACGACCACGGTTGTAAGAATTGCCTGTGACAAACAAGTCAGTAAAGCTTGAAGGGTCTGCATAGTCAGCGCCCCATCCGCCAAGTAGAACATCAAAGTCCCCAGCGTTCGAACGGTCTAAACGAACAGAGAAAGGAACTGGTGTTGGTTTCACTTTAACTCCAGGCAGTGCTTCTTCCAATGCACTTTGCATATATTCAATAACTTTCTTCGATGAATCTGTATCAGAAGCCATCAATTCGAATGAAAGAGAATCGATTTTCAATTCTTTCTTCGCTTTATCCCAATATTCTTTGGCTTTTTCTTTATCGTAAGGAGCTAGATCCCCTGCTTCTTTAGCAAAGTCTTCATCCCCTTTAGGATTGTTAGACATGCCAGAAGGTACCAATCCAGTTGATACTACAGAGCCATCACCCAATACTTGATTAACCAAAGATTTACGGTTGATCGCGTATGAGATTGCTTTACGTAAGTTTTCATTTCTAAATGGTGAATCTTCTTTTCTTTGGTTAAATTCAAGGTAGCTGGTACGCGCTTCTTTAAATGATTTGTATGCTGGGTCATTTGCATTTTGTTGTGCCAATTCACCAGAAAGAATCACGTCGTCTGCTTCGCCATCTTTAAATAGGTTCAATGATGTTGAAGATTCTTTTACTACGTTGACTTTAACTTTGGATAATTTGACTTCGTCTTTATCCCAATAAGTGTCATTTTTCTTGTATTCCCATTCGGTATCTGTTCCGGGACCGTCAAAACCTTCCAATGTAAATGGACCGTTGTACACGGCTTTATCACTCTTAGTCGCATATTCTTTACCGTTTGCTTCAACCACTTTTTGATTTTGTGGGAAGAACGATGGGAATGCTAATAAGTAATCAAAGTACGGTGTAGGTTTTGATAATTTGATTTCTAATTCGTGATCATTCACTGCTTTGATCCCTAACTCGTCTGGAGATTTTTTACCAGCTGAAATGTCAGCAGCATTTTCTACAGGTTCAAAAAGGTACGCATATTCTGAGGCTGTCTCTGGTTTCACTGTACGTTGCCATCCAAAGACATAATCTTTAGCTGTTACGGGATCACCATTGGACCATTTTGCATCTTCTCTTAATTTTACGGTATATGTTTTTCCGTCGTCGCTGACTTTGACTTTTTCACTCGCTCCTGCTGGCTGCGGCTTGTTGTCTTTGTCTAAACGATAAATTCCTTCATATACATTGTTTAATGCAGTAAAACTGATTGTATCTGTGGCTACAGATAAGTCGGCTGTCGGCATTTCTTGTTGGACCACTAAATTGAATGTTCCGTTGTCTTTTGCCTTCGCACTTGAACTGCTCTCATCAGTTGAAGCGCCCCCTCCTCCATAACACCCCGCCAAAGCGAGTCCGCAAACCGCGATAATACCATAAGCTAATTTGTTCCTCATATCTTTTTCCCCTTTTGATTCAATTTTCAGAATAATTACGAAGTTCTGAATATAAAGAGTAGTTTAATCATTTTTTTTTAATAAAGCAATAGTTTTGCTTTAATTTTATTTGTCGTATTTTAAAAATATCCTTAGAAAACTTGTAGAATCAGCAATTAACCTTAAAATTTTTTTATATATTAAAATTTGAAGCTTAATTTTTAGTTCTCTTTCATTTTATTGACACAGCCATGGTAGATAATGACGTTCTTTACATAGGAAGAAACTTTCCTATAAAAGAGGGAAAGAATTCCTTCATGCAGGATCATTTCATAACGAGCGACATTTATTAAAAAATATTCTCATCTTTTTTTCATAATACGGTTGACAATGCTTCTGTTTTTTTATACGATGATTACAACAATTTTAAAAAAATTCTGACACTAAACGGGTGGTTGCTATGAGTAAATCAACGAAGTCTTTCAACGCAACTTTATTATTATAGCTGGGACTTTCTGAAAATTATTTCATGAAGTCCCTATTCGCATTGCATCGGAGAAGAAAGTGGTTCTTTTCCGATGGAGTGCTTTTTTTATACCCGTTTTTAAAATGAAGGAGGAGTAAAAATGAGAAAAGTTCAATTTTTCGATACCACATTAAGAGATGGTGAACAAACCCCGGGAGTAAATTTTAATACTAAAGAGAAAGTTCAGATCGCACTACAATTAGAAAAATGGGGCATTGATGTCATCGAGGCAGGCTTTCCTATCGCTTCACAAGGAGATTTCGAAGCCGTCCAAAGTATCGCCCGTCAAGTCACCAAAATGACTGTCACTGGATTGGCACGTTGTCAGAAGAAAGACATTGATCGTGCATACGAAGCATTAAAAGATGCCGTTGATCCGCAAATCCATGTCTTTTTAGCCACAAGCGATGTTCATATGAAGTACAAATTGAAAATGAGTAAAGAAGACGTTCTTTCTTCTATTAAAGAACATGTCAGTTACGCACGTAGTTTGTTTGAGAAAGTGCAGTTTTCACCTGAAGATGCCTCTCGTACAAACAAGGACTTTTTGTTAGAAGCTGTACAAGCAGCCATCGATGCCGGAGCGACGATCATCAATGTACCGGACACTGTCGGCTATTCAAATCCGACTGAATACGGAGAAATCTTCAAATCATTGATCGAAAACATCCGCAGTGAAAAGGAAATCACGTTTTCTTCCCATTGTCACGATGACTTGGGAATGGCTACAGCAAACGCCTTGGCAGCAATCGAGAATGGCGCAAATCGCGTAGAAGGAGCCGTGAACGGTATCGGTGAGCGTGCAGGAAATACTGCCTTAGAAGAAGTCGCACTGGCGTTAGCGATTCGCAAAGATTTTTACCAGTGTGACACAAACATTGTATTAAATGAAACGAAACGGACAAGCGAATTGGTTTCTCGGCTTTCCGGCATTCCTGTTCCTAAAAACAAAGCAATCGTCGGTGATAACGCCTATGCGCACGAATCCGGTATCCATCAAGACGGAGTATTAAAAAATCCTGAGACTTACGAGATCATTACGCCGACCATGGTAGGTGTCAATCAAAATTCTCTTCCTCTTGGAAAATTATCTGGACGTCATGCGTTTAACGCGAAATTAGAGGAATTAGGCTATCAATTGACTGACGCTGACAGCAAGGAAGCGTTCAAGCGTTTTAAATCGCTGGCCGATAAAAAGAAACAAATCACAGACAAAGATTTGGTCGCGCTGCTTGCTGATCAATACCGAGAAGAAACAGAGAACTATAAATTAGCGGATGTCCAAGTCCAATACAGTTCGAATGGGTATCAAGGAGCGATCGTCTCAATTATCGATGAAGACAAAGAAATAAAAGTCGCTTCCCGCATCGGCTCCGGCAGCATCCAAGCCATCTACAATGCAATTGACGAATTGTTCCAACAAAGTCCAGAATTGACAGAGTATGAAATCCAGGCGCTGACTGGCGGAGAAGACGCCCAAGCTGAAGTACGTGTCACACTTAAAGATGAGCACTCGAACAATGAGTTTCGCGGAATCGGTGTCGATTTTGATGTTTTACATGCCTCTGCGAAAGCCTACGTTCAAGCGAGCAATCACTTAGAGCAAAACGGGAAATAAGCCTTCCTTTTTTCGAGTGTTGAAAACAGAGAACTTCTTGTTTCCTCCCCCGTCAATACTTGATTGACTTGAAGATAGAGAAAATAAAAAAATATGTACGTAACGAGATAGGAGCATGCACATGAATTGTAATATCGTTGTTTTAGCTGGTGATGGAATTGGACCAGAAATCATGGAAAGTGGATTACACGTATTATCCGCAGTTGAGAAGATGTGTCAACACACCTTTGAGCTTAAAGAAATGCCTTTCGGAGGCGCGGGGATCGACGCGGCGGGGGCTTCTCTGCCTGAAAAAACGCTAGAGGCTTGTCAGTCGGCTGACGCGATCCTTCTAGGAGCGATAGGCGGACCTAAGTGGGAAAAGGCGCAAGATACACCTGAAAAAGGATTATTGGCTTTAAGAAAATCATTGAATTTGTTCGCAAATATTCGTCCTGTCGCAGTTTCTTCTGCACTAGTACACCTTTCTCCTTTAAAGCCTGAGATTCTTGAAGGCACTGATTTGATCATTGTTCGAGAGCTCAGCAGCGGGATCTACTTTGGGGAGCCGCGAGAACTAACAGACTCGATGGCCTACGATACTGCCCGTTATCAAAAAAATGAGATTGAGCGAATCCTTCACTCTGCGTTCAAAATTGCTCAAGGGCGTGGCAAAAAAGTGACGTCTGTAGACAAAGCGAATGTCCTTGCCTCGAGTAAATTGTGGCGGGCGACAGCAGAAGAAGTTGCTAAAGAATATCTAGATTGTCATCTAGAGCATCAGTACGTGGATTCAGCAGCGATGAAATTGATCCAAAACCCTAAATCATTTGATGTGATCGTGACTGAAAATCTTTTCGGGGATATCTTAAGCGATGAAGCCTCGGTGTTGCCTGGATCATTAGGTGTCTTGCCAAGTGCGAGCCACAGTGACGGCGGTCCATCGCTTTACGAACCAATCCATGGTTCGGCACCAGACATTGCAGGAAAAGGAATCGCAAATCCGATCTCAATGATCCTGTCTGTCGCGATGATGCTGCGTCAATCTTTTCAAGAAGAACAAGCCGCGCAAGCTATTGAAAAAGCTTGCGATACAGTTTTATCAAAGGGAATCTTTACTCATGATCTGGGTGGACAAGCAACCACGACGTCATTTACGGACGCCGTGATCCAGGAACTGGCAAAGGTTCAATGATCAACTTGATACTCATTCATGGTATTAGCAGTACTTAACAACGAACTATTTTTATGGAGAAGGAGCAAAAACTATGGGAAAAACGCTATTTGATAAACTTTGGGATCGACATGTCGTTTACGGTGAAGAAGGTGCCCCGCAATTACTTTACATTGATCTGCATTTGATTCACGAAGTCACCTCCCCTCAAGCCTTTGCGGGAATTCGTGAGGCGGGGCGGACGCTTAGACATCCAGAGCGGACTTTCGCTACGATGGATCACAACACTCCGACTGTGGATATTTTTAATTTCACGGATCTGATTGCCAAAAAACAAATCTATACACTCAAGGAAAATTGTCAGGAGTTTGACGTGCAGCTTTGCGACAATGGCAGTGAGCGTCAAGGAATCGTCCATATGGTAGGTCCTGAAACTGGACTGACACAGCCTGGAAAAACCATCGTTTGCGGCGATTCACACACTGCGACACATGGTGCTTTCGGCGCACTCGCTTTCGGAATTGGTACGAGTGAAGTGGAACACGTTTTTGCTACTCAGACATTGTGGCAAAACAAACCAAAAAATATGGGGATCAAAATCACCGGAAAATTGCCAAAAGGTGTTTATGCGAAAGATATTATTTTGGCACTGATCGCCAAATATGGTACGGACTTTGGTGTGGGATACGGGGCGGAGTTTTATGGAGAAACAATCGAGAACCTCTCCATGGAAGAGCGTATGACGATCTGCAACATGGCCATCGAAGGCGGTGCTAAAATCGGCTTGATCGCTCCAGATGATAAAACGTTTGATTACGTTGCGGGTCGCGAATACGCCCCTGCCAACATGGATGCGGCGCTCCGAGACTGGAAGGAATTGTACACCGATGATGACGCAACATACGACAAGCTGCTTACTCTAGAGGTCAATGAATTGGTGCCATTCATCACTTGGGGGACCAATCCTGAAATGGGCGTCCCTTTTGATGGGACCTTCCCAGCGGTCACCTCTCCTGATTTGCAAAAAGCGTACGACTATATGGATCTAAAGCCAGGACAAACACCAGCAGATATTCCTGTGGGGTATGTTTTCATCGGCTCGTGTACCAACGGACGATTGTCTGATTTGCAAGAGGCGGCGAAAATCGTTAAAGGAAAAAAAGTCCACGACAACGTCACTGCGATCGTGGTTCCTGGTTCGCGTCCCGTTCGCAAAGCGGCCGAACAAATTGGCTTAGACAAAGTATTTATCGAAGCTGGTTTTGAATGGCGCGAGCCCGGCTGCTCGATGTGCTTGGGTATGAATCCCGACCGCGTTCCTTCTGGTGTCCATTGTGCTTCAACTTCTAATCGGAATTTCCAAGGACGCCAAGGAAAAGACGCTCGGACTCACCTGTGCAGCCCCGTGATGGCTGCACTAGCCGCCATTCATGGAAACTTCGTCGATAGTCGCAAGGAGGTCATCTAATGGAAAAATTTACGATCTATACTGGAAAAACGGTCCCACTCATGAACGACAATATTGATACCGATCAAATCATTCCAAAAGGCTTTTTAAAACAGGTCGACAAAGCGGGTTTTGGGAAGCACCTTTTTGATGAATGGCGCTTTTTAGAAGACGGCTCACCGAACCCCGAATTTATTTTGAGTGCACCAGAACGGAAAAACGCTTCGATCTTGATCTCTGGTGAAAATTTCGGCTCCGGATCTTCCCGTGAACACGCTGCTTGGGCGATTCAAGATTATGGCTTCAAAGCAGTGATCGCCGGCAGTTATAGTGATATTTTCTATATGAATGCATTAAAAAATGGGCTGTTGCCGATTCGTGTAGACCAAGATGTTCGTGATCGTCTAAGCCAGCTTCCCGCCGACGAGGAAATCACGATTGATTTGCCGAAGCAGGAAATCCAAACTGCTGAAGCCAACTATGCGTTTCCGATTGATCCAACATGGAAGGATAAATTAGTCAAAGGGCTGGATGATATCAGTATCACGCTGCAATATGAAGAGGCCATCACCGCTTACGAAGAAGCAATGCCAGATTACAAATAAAAAGAAAACCGCTCTAAAACTTTACAGATGAAAAGTTTTGGGGCGATTTTCTTTTCTTTTGTTAATTCACAACTTGTTCTTGTACATATTGTGCATAGAGCGGATGTGTCTCGATCAGCTCGCTGTGAGTGCCGTGACCCGTCACTTCTCCTTTTTCAATGAAGTAAATGTGATCCGCATCTACGATTGTTGATAGACGGTGAGCGATCACCAAAGTGGTCCGGCCTTCCATCAATTGATCTAGCGCACGCTGCACTTTTTCCTCAGACTGTGAGTCTAAGCTGGCTGTCGCTTCATCCAACATCAAGATTTTAGGGTCTCGCAAAAATGCACGCGCAATGGCGATTCGTTGTTTTTGACCATCCGATAATTTCACGCCGCGCTCTCCAAGCTCTGTTTCCAATTGTTCTGGAAAGTCGCGAACAAATTGATCTGCGTAAGCCAATTCCAAGCCGTGCCATAATTCTTCTTCCGTCAATGTCCGATCCAACCCGTATTGGAGGTTTTCACGAATACTTCCGGCGAACACCGCACTGTCCTGTGAAACATACCCGATTTGCGAGCGCCAATTTGCTAGGCTGAGGTCATCGATTGTTTCCTCGCCTATCTGGATCGCACCTTCTGTTGGCTGATAAAACCGTTCCAGCAACGCAAAGATCGTAGATTTTCCACCGCCGCTTGGTCCGGCAAACGCGATCACCGTGTTTGGCTTCGCCTCAAAGGAGACATTTTTCAAAATCGGACGATCTGCTACATAATGGAAAGAAAGATTTTCTGCTTTGATCGTCTTTCCTGCAACATCAACTTCTTTTCCTCTTTCAATAGGTTCTAGCTCTGTTTTCAGGATCTGCTCAATCCGTTCCGTCGCTCCCATTGCTTTTTGGACTTGTGAGAAAAACATCGCAAAGCTGGCCGCGGGCATCATGATATTAAACAGATACAAGAGAAAGGCCACTAATTGTCCGCTGGTCAATGTCCCTGCTTGGACACGAACCGCTCCATATCCTAGGATACCTACGAACAAGCCTAGCATGACCGTCGTGATGATCGGCTGCAAGACAGCTTCAACTTTGGCATCCTTAATGCCCAGACTAAAAATCTTATCGATAAATGAACGCCCGCTGTTCTTTTCAAACGTTTCACCGTTGCTGGCTTTGATCAGGCGGATCTCAGACAATTTTTCACTGGCCTCGGCATTAAAATCCGCTGTGGCAGATTGCAGCTGACGCCCTAAGCGTGACATGATCCGACCAATCGGCATCATGATCAATGCCATGATCGGCACCGCTAGAAACATCATCGCTGCCATTTTCCAATCCATGATGAATAGGATGATCATGGACCCAACAAGCTGGATCGCACCGGTAATAAAGTTTGGAAATTGCGTAGCCACCAAATCCTTGATCACTGTCGTATCGTTCACTAAACGAGAACTGCTTTCTCCTGATTTGTGGTCGTCATAGTAGCCCACCGGCATTTGCAACAAATGACTCCATAATTTTTCCCGTAATGTTTTGACCGCACTCTCTCCTACGTAGCGCAACAAGAAGCTCCCGATTGCTCCAAATGCTAATTGTGCCGCAAAGGCTAAAACTAACACGATCAGCATCGTTTTATCGATCTTCGCTAATTTACTCGTGTCTATTAAGCCTTTCGTCAATTGCGGTACGATCAAGCTCGCACCACTCGTTAGCAAACTTAAAAACAATCCTAGAGCAAATAACGCTTTCTTCGGATTGACACTTGTAATCAAGCGAATAAAATCCTTTAATTTATAGGTACTTTTCGTTTTTGGCTGCTTTTCCGCCATACTCATATCCCGATCCATACTTGTTCCTCCTTGTTCAAAGCAGTGACCTGCTTTTTAAAAATCTTCCCATTCTGTATCTTCTGTTCTTTTTGTCTTCTCTTTTTTATCAAAGCAATCTCGATTGCCCCAAAAATCATGGCGGAAATCTTGCTTAAAGTTACGAGAAAAATCCCTAGAGGCATTTCTCATCTCACGCTGCATTTGATGCCTCATTCGATGCTGCTCCTCTCGTGAAAGGTTTTGCCAATCTTCTTGCCAGTTTTCAGCAAACTGATCCCGCATGGCTTGCATCTGACGCAAACGATCCATGGGATCAACGAAGCGTCCCGCCTGCTTTTGGAATTCATCCTGCCAGCCAGCAGAGATTTTTTGCAAGTAGTCACTAAATTGCTCTTGCTCCTCTTTCGTCAATCCTGCAAAAAAGACATCGCTTCTGTCTTCACCGACATGATTGAAGGACTGTGCCTTTTGTTTTCCTTTTTCAGTGAGAAAAACACGTTTGATTCGTTTGTCCTGCGCTTCTTCCTTTCGTGAGACGTCTCCGCTCTTTTCCATTTTCTTCATTAATTCAGCCAACGAACTTGGTCGAATATCTAGGATCTCAGCTAGCTGACTTTGAATCAAGCCATCTTCTCTTGCCAAAATCGCGAGAACACGCTGCTGACCATTTAATTTTTGTCTTTGACTCATAAACGCGTTGCTGGCAGAACTGATAAAACGCAGCTGCCGCATCAACTCTTTCGTAAATTCACTCATCCGAATATTCCTCTTTTCAATTTGCTAAAAGTTCGGTACCGAACTTTAATTCGTTTGCTATTATAGTTCGGTACCGAACAGTTGTCAACACCTTTGCAAAAAAAGTTTCTTATACCCTATTCGACAAAAAAAGACCCGATGCTGTTCATCGAGTCTTTCAAAAAAAATTAATGTTTTTGCTGTTCTTCTTTTACCGGACAGCTGCTGCCGCAATCTTCACAGGAATTGCCGTTCTTGATTCGGCGGTAAATGATCACTCCGGCACCGCCAAAGATCACTATGCTTAAAATTATAGTTGCCATTCTTTCACCTCTTTGATCTCTTCGATCGTAACTGTCGGTGTTTTCTTGATTGGTTTTCTTACAACAAAGTAGATCATTCCCAACAGAACGATCGCCGCAAGAATCAACCCAATGCCGATCTCGCCATTTTCAAAAATCACATGGCCAAATTGATAAACAATAAAGCTCACCGCGTAAGCCAGTCCACACTGGTAGCCAATCGCTCGCCACGTCCATTTGATATCCCCCATCTCACGATGAATCGCTCCGATCGCTGCGAAACACGGCGCACACAACAGGTTAAAGACTAAGAACGAATATCCGGCAACAGGTGTATAGGCCCCCTGCAAGGATTTCCAGATCTCCACGCCGTTTTCTGCCACTTCTGCGTGACGATACAAAATACCAAAAGTGCCGATAACATTTTCCTTCGCAACCAATCCTGTGATCGCTGCAACAGCACCACGCCAATCGCCCCATCCTAAAGGTGCAAATAACGGCGCGATCACTCCGCCTAAAGCGGCTAAGATACTATCATTTTCGTTCACAGATTGTAACGAGAAGTTGTAGCTTGAAATAAACCAGATCACGATACTAGAAACAAAAATAATCGTTCCTGCACGTTTAACAAAAGCTTTACTGTGATCATACGTGTAGCGTAATGTATTTCCGATTCTAGGCATATGGTACAACGGAAGCTCCATAATAAATGGCGCTGGATCTCCAGAAAAGAGTTTCGTTTTCTTCAATGCGATCCCTGATAAAACGATCGCTCCCATTCCTACAAAGTAAGCCGACGGTGCGACCCAACTGCTGTTAGGGAAAAATGCGCCAGCGATCAAAGCAATGATCGGCAGCTTCGCTGAACAAGGCATGAAGGTCGTCAACATCGCTGTCATTCGCCGATCCTTTTCATTCTCGATCGTCCGACTCGCCATTACTCCGGGCACTCCGCAGCCTGTAGCGATCAGCATTGGGATAAACGATTTCCCGGACAAACCGAACTTGCGGAAAATCCGGTCCATCACAAAGGCGATCCGAGACATGTATCCGCAATCCTCTAAAAGCGCTAAGCACAGGAAAAGGACCATGAGCTGCGGAAGGAAGCCTAATACGGCCCCGACCCCTGCGAGGATACCATTTAAGATCAATTGTTGCATCCATTCTGCGACATTCCACGATTGGAGCATCCCACTGACAGCGTTTGGTACGATATCGCCAAACAAATTGTCGTTCACCCAATCGGTGCCCATTGCTCCGATGGTTTGGATGGCAATATAGTAGATCAGCCACATCACTAAAGCAAAAATCGGCAACGCCAAGAAACGGTTCGTTACAATGTGGTCGATTTTATCCGAGATCGATAGCTTAAATTGATCTTCGTCTACCACACATAGGGTTTTTAGATGGGTAATAAAATTGTACCGCTCATTAATAACTAAGCTTTCCGCATCTTCCCCGAAAATCTTCTCAGTGATTTTGATGATTTCCATGACTTCTTTTTGCTGGATCGAACTAAGATCCAGATCCTCTTTGGCACGTTCATCTCGTTCAAATAGTTTCACGCTGTACCAACGGCTATACTTGACGGGAGCAGTACTTCCTAAGACCTCTTCAATCTCATTCAGTGCTGCCTCTAATCGATTGTCATAATGAGGGAAGGTGATTTCTTCTGTCCCTTTTTTGATGAGATGAAGAGCTTCATTGATTGCTTTGTCCAAGCCCCAATTCTTTAGCGCGCTGACGCCGACGACGGGAACACCTAGCGCATACGCCAATTTCTCTAAGTTTATTTGTTTTCCGCTTTTTTTGATGACATCCATCATATTCACGGCGACGACAACTGGAATCCCTGTCTCGATCAATTGAGTGGTCAAATACAGGTTCCGCTCCAAGTTCGTTCCATCGATGATATTAACGATGGCATCGGGCGTTCCAGACAATAAATAGTCCCGAGCAACGACTTCTTCAGGAGAATACGGAGAAAGAGAATAGATTCCCGGAAGATCATCGATGATCACTTCCGAATCCTTTTTGTAGATGCCTTCTTTTCGCTCTACAGTGACCCCCGGCCAGTTGCCGACAAATTGATTCGTTCCTGTCAGCACATTAAACGTACTGGTTTTCCCGCTATTGGGATTTCCTGCTAAAGCAACATGCAGTTTTGCCATCTATTCCGCCTCCTTCGACACGACCACCATCTCTGATTCGCTTTTTCGTAAACTCAGCTCATACCCTCGTACGCGCAATTCGATCGGGTCGCCTAATGGAGCCAACTTCACTACTTTGACTTGGGTTCCCTTAGTCAACCCCATATCCATCAACCGCCGCTTCACAGCACCAGTCCCATGAACATTTACCACGACCCCTTGTTCTCCGACACGCAGTTGATCTAAAGGCACCCACGCCTCCTGATCTTCCGTTAGGTCTTTCACAAGTATTTTTTTTAATAAAGACTGGGATAGTGCCAGCCGTGTATTGTGTAATAAAACAATGCCATTCTCACCAGAGTGATTGACGACGGCAACTTTTGAGCCGACGATCATTCCTAAATCTTGCAGTCGATGCTTTAAATCATTTTCTAGAGTCATTTCATCAATTTGTACGACTTGGTTTAATGAAACATCTGCCAAAGTTGTCATATACTCCTCCACCTAACCCTAATTAATAATGAGAATCTTTCTCACTAAGAATAGCTTCATTTGATAACAAAGTCAATAAATGGTCGAAGATTTTCTTTCAATTCTGAGCAACTTGTTTGACATTCACTGATTTATTTGTTTTCACAACTTGTTTTTCGTTATTAAAAAAACTTTTTTATCGTAAAAAAACACGAAATCCCTCATTTGATTATCCTGTAAAGGGATTTTCCTTTGAAATAGCCCGTTTTCAATGTTTTTGCAAAAAACACAAAGAGTAGTATACCAATTAATTTACACCACAATATATGGTGTTTAACGATTGACTTTTTCCCTACATCTTTTATACTAGTAATTGTAGAAATCAAGGGAGGTCGTCTTATGGTAAAAGTATATTCAAAAAACAATTGCATGCAATGTAAAATGGCGAAACGTTATTTAACTGAAAATCATATTTCATTCGAAGAGGTCAACATCGACAACGAGCCAGAAGCTCTAGGTTTTCTAAAAGATCAAGGTTTCCAGAGTGTCCCAGTTATTTTCGGCGGACAACAAGCCATCATCGGTTTCCGTCCAGATCAATTGAAAGCATTAGCGTAGTTCGAAACTTTGCGATCCGTGATTGCAAAGTTTTCTTTATTTAATCAGTTAGGTTTTTCGCAGAAACGGACGATCAAACGGGCATTAATATAGATAGAAAATAAAATAGACAAAAAATGAACAGACACTATATATAGGAAAGATGTGACGAAATGAGTTTAAAAGACCTAGGTGAAGTATCCTACTTTAAATTGAACAATGAAATCAATCGTCCAGTCAATGGACAGATCCCCCTTAACAAGGACAAAGATGCTTTAGCCGCTTTTTTTAAAGAGAATGTAGAACCAAATACCCACACGTTTTCTTCAGTACAAGAAAAAATCGACTATTTAATAGAAGAAGAATTTTTAGAAGCTGAATTTATTGCGAAATATACCCCTGCTTTTATTGAAAAACTCTTCCGCTATTTAGATGAGCAGCACTTTACCTTCAAATCATTTATGGCAGCGTACAAGTTCTATTCACAATATGCCTTAAAAAGTAACGATGGCACAGAATATTTGGAAAGCTATGAAGATCGCGTAGCCTTTAATGCGTTGTATTTTGCGGATGGCGACGAAGCATTGGCTTTGTCTTTAGCAGATGAAATGATCCATCAGCGTTACCAACCAGCTACCCCTTCTTTTTTGAATGCTGGACGCAAACGTCGCGGTGAATTGGTGTCATGTTTCTTGATCCAAGTAACCGATGACATGAACAGCATAGGTCGTTCGATCAACTCTGCCCTGCAATTATCACGAATCGGTGGCGGCGTTGGGATCAATCTTTCTAATTTGCGTGAAGCCGGCGCGCCGATCAAAGGATACGATGGCGCAGCAAGCGGTGTTGTCCCAGTCATGAAATTGTTTGAAGATAGTTTTTCTTATTCAAACCAATTGGGCCAACGTCAAGGAGCTGGCGTCGTGTACTTAGACGTCTTCCATCCAGATATCGAAATGTTCTTATCTGCTAAGAAAGAAAATGCCGATGAAAAAATTCGTGTGAAGACTCTTTCACTTGGTGTGACTGTCCCAGACAAATTTTACGAATTGGCTCGTAAAAATGAAGACATGTATTTGTTCAGCCCTTACGGTGTTGAACGTGAATATGGTGTGCCTTATTCGTATGTCGATATCACGAAGGAATACGACAATTTAGTCGCAAATCCGAATATCCGCAAGAAAAAAATCCGTGCCCGTGATCTAGAGAATGAAATCTCTAAATTGCAGCAAGAATCTGGTTATCCGTATATCATCAACATCGACACAGCAAACCGTGCCAATCCAGTAGACGGAAAAATCGTTATGAGTAACTTGTGTTCAGAGATTCTACAAGTACAAACACCTTCTACGATCAATGGTCGTCAAGAATATGATGTTTTAGGTACCGATATTTCTTGTAACCTTGGCTCAACGAATATCGTCAACTTGATGGAAAGTCCAGATTTTGGTCAATCCGTTCGGACAATGGTGCGTGCGTTGACTTTCGTTACCGACGAATCAGATATCGAAGTTGTTCCCTCCATTCAAAATGGTAACAGCTTGAACCATACGATCGGTTTAGGTGCGATGGGCTTACACAGCTTCTTTGCAAAACACCTGATGGAATATGGTTCAGAAGAATCGATCGACTTTACCAATATTTATTTCACGTTGCTAAACTATTGGACATTAATGGAAAGCAAAGACTTGGCAAAAGAGCGGAACACCACGTTCCATAACTTTGAAAAATCTGCTTATGCCGATGGTTCATATTTTGATAAATACACGACCGGCGAATTTTCACCGAAAACAGACAAGGTCAAAGAAATCTTCAAGGATATCTTTGTTCCGACTGCGGAAGATTGGCAAGCGCTAAAAGAAGCGGTTCAAAAAGACGGTTTGTATCATCAAAATCGTTTGGCAGTCGCTCCAAATGGGTCGATCTCTTATATCAACGACACCAGTGCCAGTTTGCACCCAATCACTCGTTTGATCGAAGAACGTCAAGAAAAGAAAATCGGCAAAATTTATTATCCAGCGCCTTATTTGAATAATGATACCTTGCCTTACTACACTTCTGCCTATGATATGGATATGCGTAAAGTGATCGACGTGTACGCGACCGCGCAACAACATATCGATCAAGGTATGAGCTTGACCTTGTTCATGCGTTCTGAGATTCCTGAAGGCTTGTACGAATGGAAAACAGAAAGCAAACAAACGACACGTGACTTGAACATCTTACGTAATTACGCCTTCTATAAAGGCTGCAAATCCATTTATTACGTTCGGACATTTACCGATGATGCGGAAGAGATCGGTTCAAACCAATGTGAAAGCTGCGTGATTTAGAAAACACTTGCCTCTTGTGTTCATCACAAGAGGTACACTTATGTGATGAACGAAGGAGGAATATTCATGGCAGAAACGTATTATGAAGCCATTAACTGGAATGAGATCGAAGACGTCATCGATAAATCGACGTGGGAAAAATTAACGGAACAATTTTGGTTGGATACACGGATTCCGTTGTCGAATGACTTAGACGACTGGCGCAAATTATCTGAACTAGAAAAACAAACGGTGGGTTATGTTTTTGGCGGCTTGACCCTGCTAGACACCGTCCAATCAGAGAGCGGCATGGATCAATTGAGAGAAGATGTGCGGACACCTCATGAGGAAGCGGTATTGAACAATATCCAATTCATGGAATCCGTCCATGCAAAAAGCTATTCTTCGATTTTCAGTACGTTAAACACGAAAACGGAAATCAACGAAATCTTTGAATGGACCAATACGAACCAATATTTGCAAAAGAAAGCCGAACGAATCAATGAGATCTATAAAAACGGCACACCGCTGGAAAAGAAAATCGCCAGCGTCTTTTTAGAAACCTTCTTATTTTATTCTGGCTTCTATACACCACTTTATTATTTAGGAAACAATAAACTAGCCAACGTGGCTGAAATCATCAAGCTGATCATCCGTGACGAATCCGTTCACGGTACGTACATTGGTTATAAGTTCCAGCGTGGTTTCAACGAACAGCCAGAAGCAGAACAAGAACGGTTGAAGGAATGGATGTATGATTTATTGTATGAATTGTACGAAAACGAAGAACGGTACACGGAAGAATTGTACGATGAAATCGGCTGGACGGAAGAAGTGAAGACCTTCTTGCGCTACAATGCCAACAAAGCCTTGATGAATCTCGGCATGGACCCGCTCTTCCCAGATACCGCAGACGATGTGAATCCGATCGTAATGAACGGTATCTCTACAGGCACAAGCAACCACGATTTCTTCTCACAAGTCGGTAATGGCTACTTGCTTGGTCAAGTGGAAGCCATGAATGACGACGATTATTTGATTGGTTTAGATTAGATAGAGCTAAAGCTTGATAGGTGATACGCTCCCTATAAAGTAGACAAGGAAAAAACAAAAATCCAAGTCTACTTTATAGGGAGTTTTTGTATGTCAAAGAGAAGTATTTATTCTCCAGAAGAAAAATTTCAAATTATTTCAGAAGTGATGGATAAACGTCGTAGTGTGAACAGTGTCGCTAAGAAGCATTCCCTTTCTTGGACGACGATAAACAATTGGATTCGTAAATATAATGATGACGGAATCGAGGGACTAAAAGAAGCAACAACGTGGAATCAGTACGATAGTGGACAAAAGCAGGAGGCTGTTTTGGCTGTCATAAATGAAGAAATGTCTCTCTATCGAGCAACGACGTTTTTTCAAATTTCTTCGACCTCTGTGTTAAGAAGATGGGTTTCACGCTATACTAATGGGGAAACACTAAAATCAACAAGTAAAGGCAGTGTACCCAAAACCATGAAAAAAGGACGTAAAACCACCTATCAAGAGCTTATCGAGATCGCTCAATATACAATCGCTAATGAACTGAACTACGCACAGGCGATCGAAAAATATGATGTCTCTTACCAACAAGTGTACTCTTGGGTAAAGAAATACCAGCAACACGGAGAAGAAGCACTAAAAGACAATCGTGGACGAAACAAATCAAGCGAGTTCTTAACCGAAGAAGAGCGGTTGAAATTAAGAGTAAAAGAACTGGAAGCACGAAACAAGCATTTAGAAATGGAGAACGACTTCGCAAAAAAGTTACAAGAGATTCAACGGCGAAACCGGTCCTCACGTTCGTAAGAAACGTGGAACTCTATCAAACGATTTCAGAACTGCATGAAGAGAAGCACTATTCAATCACGAATCTCTGTCAATTGGCTGGGATCGCACGCTCTTCTTACTATAAATGGTTGAAGTGGAAACCCTCAAAAAAAGAACTTGAAAACAGAAAACTGGCAAAAGAGATCCAGAAGAAATATGACAGTAAAAAAGGCGCTATCGGGTATCGGCAAATTCGTATTCAACTGAATCGAACATTCAAGAAAAACTATTCTAAGAAACGTTATTACCGCCTAATGAAAGTACTTGGGATTAAAGCAGTGATCAAGAAAAAGCGTCCGACCTATGTAAAAGCAACGGAAGCTAACGTTGCAGAAAACAGGTTAAACCGCAAATTTATCGCTGAAAAGCCCAATCAAAAATGGTGTACGGATATTACTGAATTGAGATACGGCAATGGCCGAAAGGCTTATTTGAGTGCGATCATCGATCTTTATGATCACTCGATCGTTTCTTGGAAGCTCGGTCATTCCAATAATAATCCACTTGTCATGGATACTGTAAAAAAAGCCATGCGTAAGAATCCTGGCGTCAGACCGCTGCTTCATAGTGATCGCGGGTTTCAATACACCTCTTATGATTACAAAGCACTCCAAGTAAACTATAAATTCACCAAAAGTATGTCTCGAGTCGGTCGCTGCCTGGACAATCAACCGATCGAACATTTTTGGGGAACATTTAAAGAAGAAAAATTCTATCAAGAAAGCTATCAAAGCTTTGATGAACTAAAGAAATCTGTCAGTAGTTATATGCGGTACTACAATAATTATCGCTACTCTGAAGCGTTAAATGAGCTTTCACCAAACGAATTCAGAAGGCAAGCCGCATAAAAACAGGAATCGAGTCACTCGATTCCTGAATAGTATAATTTTTGTTTTTTGGCTGTCTACTTGACAGGGAGCACTTCAAGGACATTTCCTATCAAGCTTTTTTTGTTAACAGGCATCAACGAACCATTCCTCCTCTTTCGCCAGAGGGATTCGATCCTTCTCGGAACACCAAAAAAAGGTAAAATCATTTTTTGATGATTTTACCTTCTTTTTTAAACATTGATCATTCGAAGTTTGGTGATGTTCTTATACATCGACAAATCCTCGATCACATCGGTGTAATTCATGCCCCGCGGCAAGTCGATCGTATAGACATTCGTGTAGATCCGGTAATCATCCATAAAATCGACATCAAAATCGACGTCCTCTACTTCGATCTTTTTGCTGTCAAAATAATTCATGATAAACTCTTTTGTGGCTTCTCGATGAATGTAGCGGATCTCCAGCTTTTTGATTGAGTTGATTTTGATGATTCGTTTGACCACTGTCAACGCAAGTATGATCCCGACAAAGCTGCAAATGGCGATGGTATAATACCCCATGCCAATAGCGATCCCTAATCCGGCACCTGCCCAGATCGAGGCCGCCGTCGTTAGTCCTTTGACAGAACGGTTGCTGACCATGATCGTCCCCGCACCAAGAAAACCGATCCCGCTGACGACTTGTGCGATCAACCGCGCTTCATCTGCCCGAACGACCCCGACGAATTGCGGTTTGGCTGCGGCGTAGCGCAGGGCTTGGTCTGCGATCTCTACTTGGATCAATGCGATGATGGTCGCCCCCATACAGACCAAAATATGGGTACGAATACCTGCTGGACGATTTTTATACTCACGTTCGATCCCGATGGCGCCCCCCATGATCATCGCTAAAAAGAGCCGAAGCATGATTTCATAAACTGATAAGTGCAAATCCATTTGTGCACCACCTCCTCTATTGAAACACTCTCTTCTTTTCAAGTATAGCACGGTCAGAAAAAAAGGTTGCGTTTAACCTTTTAGTATCGCTAATTCTTCCTCAGACAGCGGGCGATAGCTGCCTTTAGCAAGGTTCTCAGGCAAGGTCAGCTTACCCATCCGAATTCTTTTCAGATAGGTTACTTCTTTGCCGCACGCTTTGACCATGCGTTTGACCTGATGGAACTTTCCTTCATGCAAAACGATTCGGACTTTCGACGTTTCCTCTGTGGTTTCATCAATAACCAATTCCGCTGGTAAGGTCATTTCTCCATCTAATGGCATTCCCTCCACAAAACGTTTTTGGTCTTCTGGCATCATCACGCCGCGAACTTCGGCAAAATATTCCTTCTCTACGTGCTTTTTCGGCGATAACAAATCATGGGCAAGCTTACCATCATTGGTAATCAGCAAAAGCCCCTCGGTGTCTTTGTCCAAGCGACCTACCGGAAAAAGATCGCTGCGAAAATCCGTCATGGAAAACAACGCCATGACCGTTCGATCCCGCGCATCCTCCGTCGCACTCACAACCCCTGCTGGTTTATGCAGCAGGTAGTAATAGAACTCCTGATAATGCAGCACTTCTCCTTGAAAAGCAATCGTATCTTTTTCGGAATCAATTTGTGTTTTATCTGATTTTTCAAGCTGCTGATTGACGGTGACCTGGCCCTTTTTGATCAGTTGCTTCACTTCTTTGCGACTGCCTAAGCCTGCTTCTGCTAAAAATTTATCTAAACGCATAGAATCCTCCCGTATCTTTTCTAGTTTTTACTATAGCCAAAGGAAGAATAAGAAGCAAGCAAACAAAAAAACACCAAGATCATTCAACCTTGGTGTTAAAAAGCAATGGATTATAGTTGGCTTGCTGCGTCTTCGTCAATGATGACTGTTACGTCTGCATGGTTTTGTAAAACACTTGCTGGGACGTCTGTCGTAACTGATCCTTCGATCATGTTTTTGATTGCTTCTGCTTTATCTGTACCGAAGGCCATCAATAAGATTTTTTTACTCTTCATAATTGAGCCGATACCCATTGATAATGCATGTGTTGGCACATCTTCCACTTTATCGAAGTTGCGTTTGTTTGCTTCGATCGTAGATTCTGTCAATTCAACGACATGAGTAGTGACGTCAAAAGATGTTCCTGGTTCGTTGAAACCGATGTGCGCATTGCGGCCGATGCCCAATACTTGTAAATCGATTGGATGATCCGCGATCACGCCATCATAACGTGTGCATTCAGCTTGTAGATCTTCCGCTTTTCCGTTTGGTACGAATGTTTCTTTAAACGGTTTTTTGTTGAATAATTGATCGTTCATGAAGTAACGGTAGCTTTGTACATCGTCACCAGATAAACCAACATATTCATCTAAGTTGACAGAAGTCATTTCTGAAAAATCTAAATCACTAGAAGTCATTTCTTTATATAAAGTTTCAGGGGTACTACCAGTTGCTAGTCCTAATACTTTTACGCCGTTTTCCATTCCATCTTTGATGAGTTCAAATGCTTTTTTTCCGCCTTCGTTGGCATCTTTCACGCGAATTACTTTCATGGGTAAACGCTCCTTTGTTGTTTTGGTATACACCAATTCTAACACCATCGATTGTATTTTACAACAAAAAAGTCTAGACCAAATAATTAAATTTTTATCATTCAGCATTTCATCCCTATCCAGAATTCCAAAAAAAATCCAGAACAGGCTTGCGCCTATTCTGGAGAAGAATCGTTACTGTTCGTATGTCGCTGTAATTTCTTCGATCAGTGCGTCGTCTTTTAGAGCCGTTACTTGCTGGATAACTTCTGCAAGTGACTTTTCTTTCAACAATTCGTGCAATTCAACACTTTGTTCGTCAGTTGGATCGTCGTATTTTAGGACCATCGCCACGACGTCGATCAAATTCGTGTACGTTAATCCACGATCTTTCAGCTCACGAATTGGGCGAATAAACCGTTCATCGTATCCAAGCTTGCGGATCGGTGTACGGGCGACGCGGCTGATGCTGTCAGAAATATAAGTATTTTCAAAGCGGCTAACGATCTTATTAATATAAGCTTGATGTTTTTCTTCATCAAATCCCCACTTATGAATCAATAAGCTGCCGGTTTCACCTAGCACTGCACGCAGTTTTTCTAAGACACGTTCATCCGCGATGGCTTCATCAATCGTTTTGTATCCTTCATAAGCCCCTGTATAGGCGACGGTCGCATGGCCTGTGTTAACGGAAAAGAGTTTCCGTTCGATATATGGTTCCAAATCTTCTACATATTCCACGTCAACGAGACGCAAGTCTTTATTTTTGCTTTGCGTTTCATCGATCACCCATTCACTAAACGGTTCTACAGACACGAATAAAGGATCTTCGTGATGCTGGATCGGTACAATACGATCGACTGCTGCATTAGGGAATCCGATGTATTGTTCCACATATTCTTTGTCTTCGTCAGACAAGAACGTTTGTACTTTTTCAAATAGAAATTGGCTGCCGCCGATCATATTTTCGCAGGCCACCACATCTAAAGGAGCCGTGTTGCCTTCATTGCGACGTTTTTGAATCCCTTTAGCGATCAATTCTGCGATAAATGGTAAAATATTCGGCCCAATCGCGGTCGTCACGATGTCTGCCTTACTGACGGAGTCGATCACCGCATCAGGATTGGTTTGATTGTTCAACCCATCCACGTTTGCGACATGAATCTCTTTTTGACTTTCATCAGCTAGCTGAATGGTGTATTCGTTCCGCTCGTTCAAAGCATTGATGATCGTTTCATTGATATCAACAAAATCGATTGAAAAACCATTCTTTGCTAAAATTTCTCCAATAAATCCGCGTCCAATATTTCCTGCGCCAAAGTGTGTTGCTTGCATCCTATTCTACCTCCTGAAGATAGCCCATGACTTCTTCTTTTGTTTTTGCATCTGCTAATTTGACCACATTTTCAACATCTGAACAGAAAATCGCGATCTTCTGCAAGATATCCAAATGCTCATTTTCGATTCCAGCGATACCAAATAATACCATCGCCACATCCTCTGTGTCGTCTTTACCAAAGTGAACGCCCGTTGGGACTTGAATCACTGAAATACCACTTTTCTTCACATAGCGTTTCGCTTCATCGGTTCCATGAGGGATCGCGATAAAGTTTCCCATATAAACAGAAACCAATTCGTTCCGTTCAATCATCGCATCGATATAGCCTGCTTCCACACAGCCAGCATCTACTAAAAGCTGCCCGCTCGCACGAATCGCTTCTTCCTTGTTGGCATATTTCTGGTCTAATAAAATCATTTCTGGCTTTAATTCCATTTTTAGTTCCCCCCGATTTTTTTTGCTTTCGCTAGTTTTCCCGAATCTCTTTGACAAATAAAGAGCTTAACAATTGATAGATGATTTCTTTATTGCCAAATTTGTAGATTTCAGTATTCAGATCACTCTCGATCACTGAGCTGCTGATTTTTCCTAATAGGCTTTGTTGGCTCTCCGGCATTGGATCAGGTGCGAGTAATAACAACACCCTGGTAAGTTCAATGCTTTTTTTATCCATTCCTTGAATCAAAAATTTCTGGTCCAAGTCGTAGATCGTAAATAATGGCTCTTTGACATGTGCATCCGCACAGTGGAACAACGCAAAATTGGTCTTTGGCACCCCGATCGGCGCCACTAAATAACGCTTGATCACTTTATCCGTCACCAATTTCGCATCCGAAACGATCGTGCCCTGCAACTGTTCGATGATCTCATCTAACGTCAACTCGATCGTTTCTCGTGCAGACACCTGCTTCACGTCAAAGTTCTGCAATAAGCTATTGGCTATCCGCATCGTCTCATAAATTTCATCAAAGGCTTCACTCGGCTCTTGTTCAGGCTCATCTGCTCGTTCGTTGGCTTTTTCTGGATGTAAGGTTTGGATGTACTCTTTGATTTCTTTGATTTCGTCATCCAATAATAGCGGTGAGATGACTTTGTAAGGCAAATGAAACCCTGGTAAAAAGACGGTCGCTAAAATCAAATCATAACTTTTATAATCCAACTGATTCATTTCTGAAATCTTGGCGACCTGTACTTTTTGGATCTCATTCAGATACTTATGGATACGGCTTTCTAAAATACGAGCTGTACCGATCCCGCTGGAACACAGGACCAAGGCAGACAATGCGCGTCCACTCGGATGCCGTTCCAACGATGTCGCAAAATGGATCACGACATAGCCTAATTCATCCGCAGTAAATTGATGATCCGGAAAAACAACCGCTAATTCTTTGATGATCGCTGTCGTCAACGCCTGATACTTATCACGAATTTTTTGCAGCAGCGGATTGTTTGCCCCTTGAATGACCGTCAGATTTCGCTTCAATGCCGCAGACATGTGTGCAGATAGATCTGTAAACAGCTGTTCATCTTTGCGAAAATCAATCTCCGTCGTTTCGGAAACCAGTCGGATCAATTCTTTGATCTTATACGAAAGCTCTACATCAAAACTATCAATAAAGATATTTTGCGGTCTCTTATAATTCACACCTTCGAGCTGAAAGGCAAAGAAACGAACTTCCTGCGGCGGTATGGACTGTTTGATCGTTGTCGCCACTTTGATCATGATTTGACTAGCAATCTGCATGCTTTCAGGTTTTGCCTTGTTCTCTTGTTCAACTTCCACGAATCGTTCTTCCATCATGCGATCAATAGATAATGCCAGTAAGATAAGCACACGCTGCAGCTGATTATCTGTGACTTGCTCAAACGCCTGCTGTGACACCTGTTCGAGAATTGTTCGTGACAGCAGTAAGTTTGACCGACTCAATAAATTTAAAAAGAAGCTGTCGGTAGTCACCGTCTCATCTTCTAATGAATCGATGTATTGAAAGAAATCAAATTCACTCACGCCGTTGTAGATCAAATTGCTCAATAACTGTCGTCGCTGTTTCTCTCGACCTTCGATGCGAATCCCGCGACCCTTTAATCGTTTCAACTCCAAGCGGTAATCAATCAAACTTTTTTCAATAGCGGACAAATCAGAAGTAATCGTCGCAGGACTTACTTTAAAGTCGATCGCCAACCCTTCGATCGTTTCTTCCTCATCCATCAATAATAAGGAACAAACAATCGCGCTTTGACGCTGCACGTTGTCCGTAAACAACTCCTCCTGCTTTTCCGTCAACTGCTGCTGCAGCCGCTCCAAATTCACTGACTCTCCCACGATTCGATACCCTTCCCCTCGTGGTTTGATGATCTGGATATCCTGTGATTTGATCGTTTTTTCAATGCTTGATATTTCTCGATAAACCGTCCGTTTGCTGACTTGTAAAATGTCTTGCAATTCTTCTGGTGTAATGCCATTCGGATAATCTAATAAAAGGGAAAGTATCTTTTTTTCGCGAATCGAAAAATACACAATATCTCCTCCAATACTTTCAAAAGGGTAAAAGCAGTGAGAATCCTCACTGCTTTAAGAGTAATACGATTCTGTATAAAAGACTACTTATTTCCTTAAATTTTGAATGACTTTGTCATATTTTTCTGAAGCGACCAGATCCGTCAAAGGCACATGTGTTGCGCTTGGTGCTTGCTGCTCTGCTTTGAGGGTTTCATCGTCGTTCGTGATGATCAACGCATTTGTTTCGTCCTTCAATGCATGGATCGGTTCGACTGCAACAGGATAAACCAAGTTGTTGTCCTTCAATAATTTTTTCAAGATCGTTGCGCCCATATTGGCAGATCCTTTTACTTGATCGTATCCAAAGACAATGTGATCGACTTTTGAATAGTCGGCTACGCCTTGTACCACATCATCTGTCAGCGGCTTTTTTTCGCTGTCACCCGTTGGTTCATTCGATAAGCGTTCAACGATTTCATCGTAGCGTGGTGAATTCATGAAGTTTTCTACTTGAACGAACGTTGCACTCGGTGCTTTTTGTGACGCACGTTCATGTAATTCTTCCTGTGTGACGATCAACGCATTCGGATCATCTGTCAAGTTGTTGATTGCTGAGTTCGATACTGGCAAGGATAAGCCTGCTTTTTTCACCTTGTCGCGTAGAACAGAAGCACCCATGGCACTTGATCCCATTCCGGCATCACAAGCAAAGATGATCTTGTTGACCGTACCAAACATTTCTTGATTTTCAGATTTCACTGCGCCTTGGCCTTTGCTTTGTGCTTTCGCACCCGCAACAGCTGCCTGAGTCGCTGCTAAATCGTCTTCTTCACTGTTGTCTGACTTGATAATGATCATAGCGACTAAGAATGAAACGGCACACCCGACGACGATCCCTGCTAAGTTGGCAAAGATTGCATTCGGCGGTGTCATCGCCATGATCGCGATGATCGAACCTGGTGATGCAGCTGCTCGTAACCCGGCACCTAACAATTGGAACGTAAATGTTCCGGCAACCCCACCTGCCATAACGGCTAGGAATAAAAGAGGTTTCATCATTACATATGGGAAGTAAATTTCATGGATCCCACCTAAGAATTGGATAATGATCGCGCCTGGTGCAGAAGATTTCGCCGCACCCTTGCCAAAGAATGTAAAGGCTAATAAGATTCCCAGACCTGGTCCAGGGTTTGCTTCTAATAAGAATAGGATTGATTTTCCAGATTCTGCTGCTTGTTCAATTCCAAGCGGTGTCAAGATTCCATGATTGATCGCGTTGTTTAAGAACAAGATCTTCGCAGGTTCAATAAAGATATTTGCCAGTGGCAGCAAGTGCATGTTGATGATTGATTCAACACCTGCAGCCATTAAATGTGTAGCCCCTTGAACGACTGGCCCAATTGCATAGTACCCGACGATCGCTAACGCAAACCCGATCAATCCAGAAGAAAAGTTGTTGACCAGCATTTCAAATCCGGCTTTGATTTTTTCTTGGAAAGCGTCATCAAATTTCTTGATACACCAACCACCTAAAGGTCCCATCATCATCGCTCCGATAAACATTGGAACGTCTGATCCGACAATAACACCCATAGCTGCGATTGCCCCTACAACTGCCCCACGTTGACCATGTACCATGCTGCCGCCTGTATAAGCGATTAATAATGGCAATAAATAAGAAAGCATTGGTCCAACTAATGTAGCAAGCTGTTCATTTGGAAAATAACCATCTGGGATAAACAGCGCTGTAATAACCCCCCACGCGATAAAGCCTCCAATATTCGGCATTACCATCCCTGACAAGTGACTTCCGAGACGCTGAACTTTCGCCTTAAGACCACTTTTCTGTCTAGTAGCTTCCATTTCTTTTTCCTCCTTAAGAAATAATTTAAAATGATTTCGTTTACATATTTATCATAGCGCCTCCAGTATCCGCTTTCAATGAAATGTAGATAGAGCTTTGGCACAGAAGTTTGTGACAACATTAAAAAGCCGTTCATCCGATAGATAAACGACTTTTCTCTACTTATTAAATTTGCCGCGAAGTCCGCGTTTGACAACATCTAAAAATCCTAATGAACGTACCATGTGGTCTGGATCAACGTACTCACGAATCGCACGCAACACTTTTTTAGGTTCTTTAGAGGCAAACGAATAGGTCCCGCTTTTTTTCGTTTGGATCGCATAACGGGGAATCCATTTTCCTTTGAATACCACTGAAGCGATAACATAATCTACTTCTTCCCAAGGAATTTGAACGAATTTTCGAGCATCACGATTGTTGTAAAATTCAAAGCCTTTATCACCAATCATGATTTTACCGTAATCTGCAATTCCTAAGTATGAGGTAGCATCGATCGTCAAATCGACCTTTGTATTGATTGACTGAACCATTAGATCTACTCCATTTCCATATATGTATCTGCTTTTATTATCTTTATTGTACACTTATTAAGAAAAAAATGCTCGGGCAAGCCCGAGCATTTTAACGATTGACTTTCTTACATAATACCTAATACGTGTAAGCCAACACCGACTACGAACAAACCAAGAATGATGATGATTGGAGAAACTTTTTTCTTCAATAACCACATGCAAAGCAATGTTAATAGTAATGCAGCAAGACCAGGAATTAATTGATTTAAGTTGTCTTGTAATGTTGTTACTTTATTACTGTCTAACGCTAAACCTGATGCTTGTTGAGAGAGTGCTTCTTTGATTCCTTGAGCACCAGCAGGCAATTTATCCCATTCAATGTAAGCACCTTTGTCCAATTTAACAGTAGAAACAACTGGTGTAAACTTCACATTTACCCATCGTTGAACTAAGGAACCTAGTACGAACATACCAAGGATAGATGCACCTTTAGTAACTTTTTGTAATAATCCGCCTGAAAGGTCATCTGTGATTTTAGAACCGGCACGGTAACCGAATTCTTGTGTATACCACATAAATGCCCAACGGATAATGTTCCAAGCAAGGAAGAAAATGATTGGTCCTAAGATATTTCCAGCAAGCGCTAGAGATGCACCTAAGGCACCTAACATCGGACGTACAGTAAACCAGAACACTGGGTCACCAACACCGGCTAGAGGTCCCATCATACCAACCTTAACCCCTTGGATTGCTACGTCATCAACAGGTGCGCCATTTGCACGTTCTTCTTCAAGTGCAAGTGTCACTCCGATGATTGGTGATGCGATATATGGGTGAGTATTAAAGAATTCTAAGTGACGTTGCATTGCTAGAATGCGATCTTCTTTAGTTTTGTATAATTTTTTGATTGCTGGCAACATTGCGTAACACCAGCCACCATTTTGCATACGTTCATAGTTCCAAGAACCTTGAATGAAGGTAGAACGCCATGCAACGGCTAAACGATCTTTTCTCGTTAATTCGATTTTTTCTGCCATTTTATTTCTCCTCCTTCAAGATTAATAATCATTCAAAATGTCGCCTAATGGGTCACCTGTATTGCCTCCGCCGCCATTAGATGAACCGCCACCAGTTTCTTGTAGGTTCAAGTAAATCAAAGCGAATGCAACTGCGATAACACCAAGTGCGATCAATGTTAATTCAGAAATAGCTGCAACGGCAAAACCGATTGCAAAGAATGGCCATACTTCACGTGTAGCCATCATGTTGATAACCATTGCATAACCAACGGCAACAACCATACCACCACCGATAGCCATACCATCAGTTAACCATGCAGGCATAGATTCTAAGAATCCACGTACAGTGTCAGCAGGGATAACTAATAATGCAGCAGCAGGAATAGCGATACGAACACCTTGCATACATACTGCGATAAGATGCCACATTTCAACTTTGCGCATTTCACCTTTTTCAGCAGCCGCATCCATAAAGTGAACGATCGGCACAGCTAAAGTACGAACGATCATTGTTAAGAACAATCCAGCTACAGCTAGTGGAACTGCGATTGCGATGGCTGAAGAAACACCTTTCACTCCTTGACCACCTAAAACTAAAATAATTGCAGATGCAACAGATGCCAATGCAGCATCCGGTGCTACGGCAGCCCCGATGTTTGCCCAACCTAAGGCGATCATTTGCAATGAACCGCCAAGAACGATCCCTGCTGATAAGTTACCAGTCACTAGACCGATTAATGTACATGCTACTAACGGTTGATGGAATTGGAATTCATCTAAGATTCCTCCCATACCGGCTAGAAAAGCAACGATTACTACTAATACCATTGAAATACCAGACATTATAAGCCCTCCTATTTAAGTTAATTATGTTGCTTAAGCGTTTTTCAATTCATTTTTTGCTTTGTTAAGAATTTCGTCCATGTTGTCTTTAGAATCATTTGGCACTTTACGTACATCAAATTTGATTCCTTTTGCTTTCAATTTCTCGAAAGTATCAACATCTTCTTGCCCCATTGACAATACTTTACTTACTACGACTTTCCCAACTGAGTGAGCCATTGATCCAACATTGATTTCTTTAATATCAACGCCGCCTTCAACCGCACGCAATACATCTTCAGGATTTTCAAATAGTAACAACGCTTTGGTATTTCCGAAACGAGGGTCTTTTGAAATCTCGATCATTTTTTCGATAGGGATAACGTTTGCCTTAACACCTGGAGGAGCAGCTTGTTCGATCAATCTCTTACGTAGATCGTCTTTTGCTACTGCATCTGAAACAACGATGATCCGGTTAGGGCCAGTTGTTTTTGTCCAAGCTGTTGCCACTTGTCCATGTAATAAACGAGAATCGACACGAGCCAACACAAATTTAATGTGTCCATCACCAAGTACGGTTCCTTCTGGAATTGTACCTGTTGGTTGTCCACCTTCTGCTGCAGCTACTGGAGCTGTTTCAGCTGGTTCTAATTCTTCAGGACGGATTCTAACGCCTTCTTTAGCTGTACCTAAAATGTGTGCAGCAATTTCATGCGCAGTTTCCATAGAGAAACGTGAAGCATACGCTTCGATCAACATTGGTAAGTTCATACCAGCAACGATTGCCCACTTGTCTTTGTGTTCTTCAAACAAGCTGTTTGCTTGGTTGAATGGAGTGCCACCCCAAAGATCTACTAAGAACAATACTTCGTCTTGGTTTTCGAAAGAGGCGATTGCTTCTTTCATTTTTGCCTTAACATCATCAGGTCCTTCACTTGGCATCAAAGTAACAGCTTTGACGTTTTCTTGTTCTCCAAAGATCATCGCTCCGGATTGCAAGATACCATTCGCGAATTCACCATGACTGGCAATGATAATTCCTACCATCTTCATACCTCCTACTATTATTGTTACAGCTCAAAATATAAATAAGTTCTAAAAAAACCTGTAACCAAAATTATTTTACTGCAGCATCTTCTCTTTTTTGATCAATTGCATCAGATCTGTCTTCCGGTCTGTCGGCACTTGGCGAATTTCCAATTCGATTCCTGCTTCTGACAACTCAAGGAAACATCTCACATCATCATTATCTATGGAAATAAAATTGGTGATCATTTTCTTTCCTTCGCTGAATCGCATGCCGCCGATATTGACCGCTTTCAAATCAACACCTAGTTCGACGACCTCCACCACATCTTGCGGAGAGGCAAACAGCAGCATGATCTTCATTCCATCAAACAATTGATCTCGATACACTTCAACCAGTTTTCTTTTAGTGACGACATTGGACCTGATTCCTGGTGGTGCGGCTTGTTTTAGGAGAAACTTACGCAACTCATCGTTGGCAACCTCGTCGCTGACAACTAAGATACGCTCGATTCCTGTTGCTTTAGACCAAACAGTCGCTACCTGACCGTGAATCAAACGATCATCGATACGAGTGAGTCGAATATCCATTACCATCCCACCACCTCCTGCTACTACAAGGCTCAGATGCTAAAAGACTTGTGCTACATTTGAGTACAGTGTGACACACAGTACTCACTTATAATAAAGCAAGTGCCGTGCCAAGATACACTACTAAAGAATTCTTTATTTATCGCGTTTCAAACGATACACAAAAAAGGATACAGTAGACTGTATCCTTTTTTGTGTATTATTTATACAATGATTTCTTCATTATTTTTAAGTAATTGATAGATATAGTATCGTTCTGAAGTAGGGATCGTGATACGCAGTTGGCTTTCTAGTTCGTTCAAGCCGCGATTCATCACAACATTGTCCGTTACCGTTTGATAAATCCGCTTTGATTCCTCGTCGATTTTCAACGGTTGTTGTAGGATTCCTCGCTCGATCGTTCCAGCCATGTGCATTACAAAATTGACAATCAATGCATAGTCAGAAGAATCACCGTTACTTTTGATCACTGTATTAGCCAGTCGCCACAGTGGATCGATCAATTTATTTGGATTGATGAACGTAAAGCTCTCTTCCATGAATTTCACACACAATTCCCGTGCTTTATTCGCATCAAGGACGACTTCTTCTTGTTCAGACAGATCATTTTCCAATAATAGCTCATCCAATATTTGATCGGCTTTTTGATTGATAAATTTTTCCATCGGAATATAGGGCGCACCGATTTTCGGGTCCATGATCCCGGTCGTTGCTAATATTTTAAATTCTTCCTTGAATCCCGGCACCTTGCTTTTGATATCTGCCACAGCCAATGTCAGCACTTCAATATGCTTCAAATTCCGCTGTTTCAACGGGCGCTCGATGATTTCTTTTAATCGTTTGGCCGTTCCTTCCCCCGAAGCACAAATAGCGAGGATCGCTTGCTTTTCGTGGGAATCATTTTTTTCCTGTACTACATGGCCATAGCCGCGAAAGCCTTGTAGGGAATCGTATAGCTCATCGACTCCTGATCCAAGAACACTTGATTTGCGAGCCGCTTCAATCAGCAACGGTGTCGTCACCATATCCAGGGTGCACACGTCGATACCGGTATCTTTTCGGATTTCTTCATTAAAGGTAGCCAATGATCCCATGTCCACCATGATGAGTACGCCGCTGCCTTCGTCGATCTGCGACACTGCTTCCCGCATTTTTTCGTAGGCAACTCGCGGATGCATGTCTAGCGGCATATCCACTGCGATGATATTGGATACATCCAGCAACTCTCGAACCACTTGGGCCATGGATGTAGCGGTGCTGTTTCCATGCGCCGCGACGACGACGCCGATTTTCCCTGCAGATTGGTCTTCTCTTAACGACACCAGTAAAACGGTCAAATAATAATCTTCGCTATCTGGAATGATCACCTGAAATTCATTTTCGACTAAGCGTCGGATCTCTCGTGCAACCGCAAACTCGGTCGGATAGTCCTTCGCCATTTCTCGAATATTGGCATTTGTCTCACGAGTTTCTCCCACGTGTATTTTCTTTAAAAAGGAAGAAATATGGAGACTCATCGCATAAATAAAGTTTTGCTGAAAATGAGTGTCTAAACGTTCACTCACCAGCACGGCGATTTTATTGCTGATGTCTATCACACGCTTATCCACAAATTCTGTCAAACGTGTTTCTGTATCGAAGGTAAAGCCATGATTCTTGTAAAAGGATTTCAAGTGGACATTGATATCGGTAGAGATAAAGTGATTGATCGTCTCTTGATCCAGACCTTCCGTCTTCAACAACGCCGCTTTATCACCGATGATGTCGTATAGATTATAGGGCAATTCGTAAGTATCTGTTTTGATCAATTCATCGATCTCATTTGGCGTAACCACCATTTCTGGCTCCAAATACGGTGAGATATCTGTCGTCTTGATCCGGTCAGCAGAAAGCTGAACAAGTCCTGCTTTGATCCCCTCAGTCAAGTCATTCAAAGTAATATGAATTTCTTCCTGCATCATATGATTCATAAACCCTCGTGCACAGATCAATTGTACATTCGACTTCAATTGTCCGACATTCCCATAGGAAACGCTGCCCAGCAAAGCTTTTACAACATCTTCCGACAAAGTGATCTTTCGCTGGATTCGATTAGCTTCCATCGCCACCATCACACGAACCAAATCTAGCTGTTCTGATGCGGGGCGGCTGCTGAAGGCTGGCATTTGGATATTGATTGGAATACGTCGAACAAAGGTATCCAACAGTGCAGAATGCGGGTCTTCCGTCGTTGCACCGACGATCCGAACATTCGCAAACCGATTTTTCCCACTCTCTCCCAGTCGACTATAGGTGCCATGATCCATAAAGTAGAAAATCATTTCCTGTCCTTCTGGCGGCAGTCGGTGAATCTCATCTAAAAACAGCATGCCGCCGTCCGCCTGTTGGATCAATCCATCCTTTTCATTGTCCGCTCCCGTGAAGGCACCCTTCTCGTAGCCGAAGAGGTGGCTCATCAATAACTCTGGGTTGTTTGCGTAATCGGCACAGTTAAAGACGACCAGCTCTCGTCCAGTCTCCACCACACCTTCCGTTTGCGCAAACTGAAACATCGCGTGGGCAAAGAAGGTTTTACCTGATCCTGTAGGTCCAGTGATCAAACAATTCAATCCGCGAGGGGGGTATAATATAGCCGCTTTGGCTTGCTCGACAGCATTTCTCATACTGCCCGTCGATCCTATGATCTGAGTAAAGACGTTGCCTGTGTTTTGATGCAGGATCTTTTTCTCAGGCGGCTCGACAACTTTTTTCTTTATGTGAGTGGTTTCTGTATCAAACGACATTTCTCCTGATTGATCTGAAACAAAATAGCGAACAGGTCTGCCTTCACTTTTACTCAATTGACCCTCTTTAACAAGAAGATTCAGATCCTTACTAGCATTTGTCCGTTGAATATCCAATGAATCTGCTACGTCTTTCGTTGTTACATTTGCATTTTCCAAAACGAAGCGATAAATGCGGTCAATCCGTCGTTCCATTCAGTCACCTTCTTTATTAGTGTATTCCTTATTACCAATCATCTATAGTTTTTATTAAAAAGTCAAACATTTCGATATAAAATAATACACTATATTTTTTAAATTTGAAAATTTATGGGTTTTTCGGAAAAATGCCTTAACTTAATTTTAAGCTTTTTTATCATTTATTATTCCTTTTCTAGTAAAAGTGCGTCCCTATTCCGTGTTTCTTCTATTATATAGGAGCGATCGTCTTCTCTAATAAAAAAAACTAGCCAAGACAGGAATTCTGTCTTGGCTAGTTTCTTGATACTTACATCAATGCAGTTATAAAGGTAATGGCTCCTAAAAATACACCTGGAACATTTGCGATGATGATCGGGTAATCTTTTTTCTTTTGCATAGACGCGTAGATCACCCAAAAAATACAGTTGACCATCGCCACCATTGGTTGAATGGGATTCCCTTTGTCCCCCGCCAAATTATTCATGATCTGTGGGATGTAAGATACATACATCAGTACGGATAGCACCGACGCGATCCTCCCAAAAATTTGTACTGTTCGTTCTTTCTTATTCACAAAAAACACCTCATACTTCTTTCACTATTAAAATAGTACCTTAACTTGTGAAAAGAAGCGAAAAAAAAGCCCTGACCCTGAAAATCAGGATTAGGACTTCGAATGTCTTATGCTTCTTGAGCGACTGGGTATACAGACACTTGTTTTTTGTCGCGACCTTTACGTTCGAAACGTACTACGCCGTCAACTTTAGCAAACAATGTGTCATCGCCACCGATACCTACGTTTACACCAGGGAAAATTTTAGTACCACGTTGGCGATAAAGAATAGATCCACCAGTAACAGTTTGACCGTCAGCACGTTTAGCACCTAAACGTTTTGACTCTGAGTCACGTCCGTTAGAAGTTGAACCGCCACCTTTTTTGTGGGCGAATAATTGTAAGTTCATATTCATTAACATGAGCTGCACCTCCTATGATTTAGATTCTGTTTGGACTTCCATGAAATCCAAATACTCAGTTTCGATTGATTGCAAGCCTAACAATAAATGTTCTAGCAAGATTTGCGAGATATTCATCTGCTCTTGTGTCATGGAATCATCCAGATTCAACACGACATGAAGATAACCACCTTCATCATCGTTGGTCTCGATGTTCGGAATGACACCTGCCAGTGCATCCAGACTATTTACTGTACTGATCGCCAACGCGGAAACGGCAGAACATACGATATCGCTACCGTAAGGGCCTGCTTCGGCATGACCTGTCAGGGTAAATTCGCTGATTTGACCTGCATGATTTCGAGTGAATGTACCTTTGATCAACTTAGGCACCTTCTTTTTTTATGCTTTGATTGAGTCAATAACAACTTTAGTGTAAGGTTGACGATGACCTTGTTTACGGTGTGAATGTTTTTTAGGTTTGTATTTGAAAGTAACGACTTTCTTTTGTTTGCCGTGTTTTTCAACAGTTCCTTCAACAGTTGCACCTTCAACGATAGGAGCTCCTACTTTCGTAGATTCGCCGCCTACTAAAACAACTTGGTCGAAGACAACTTTTTCTCCAGCTTCAGCGTCTAATTTTTCAATGTAGACTGCTTGACCTTCTTCAACTTTGATTTGTTTACCGCCAGTTTTGATGATTGCGTACATGCTTGTGGCACCTCCTTATAATAGATACTTAGACTCGCCATCCCAAGTGACCGAAGTACTTAATAACTTGTTCTGCGCGGTTGTAGCTGTGGGTTCCACAATTACAACATTCATAGTTTACTAAAAAAGATAGGCCAAGTCAATGATTAATTATTGACGGGTGGGCTGCTTTTTTCTACTATTAGAAGGACGATAAAGTGAGGTGGCAAAAATGGAGTATCCAAAAGAGCTTGTCGATTTAGTGGCAACACGTTCCGAAGGGTTCCAGCTTGAGGGATTTATGGCAGGTCAAGGACCTCGTCATCCAAAATTAATGCTGCTGGGTGAAGCGCCTGGTCGGAACGAAGTCGTGAATCATATCCCCTTTTCTGGAGCTGCTGGAAAAGAATTGATCCAAGCGATGACAGCTATCGGGCTTACTCGGGAAAACACCTATATCACCAGTGCGGTCAGAAGCCGCCCCTATAAGATCGTCGAACGGATCAACAAGCGGACAAAAGAACCTGAGACCGTGTACCCTAATCGAACACCGACCAAAAAAGAGATTCTGGCTCATGCCCCGATCTTGGACTATGAACTGTCGGTGATCCAGCCAACGATCATTGCAACATTAGGCAATATCGGTTTGCAACGGCTGCTCGGACCCAAATGGCAGATCAGCGAACGCCATGGCGACGTCTATCGGGGACCTGTTTTAGAATTGACCGCCGACCAAAACAACTACCAACAGTCAAAACAAGCATACACCGTTCTCCCACTTTTCCATCCCGCGGCAGTGTTTTACAACCGTAAGTTGAGTGAGACGATCACGGAGGACTGGGCCTTATTAGGAAACCTACTAGAGAAAGAGGAAAAATAATGCGCAATGAAATGATGTACCGACCAATAATCAATGAAGATATTCTGCACTATTTACGAACCGAACAGAAGCAACTGACTGGATCACTGGGTGACTTAGAAGCACTTGCCCATGAGAATGGCGTGCCGGTGATTCCCCACGAGACAGTTGTCTTCTTGCAATTTTTACTGAAGCAAAAACAACCAAAGAGCGTCCTAGAGATCGGGACCGCCATCGGATTTTCTGCCAGCTTAATGGCTGAATCCCTTGGGAAAGAAGCAAAGATCACAACGATCGATCGCTTCCCGGTCATGATCGAAAAGGCCAAAGCAAACTTTGAAAAACTGGGCTTGGCAGACCAAGTGACCTTATTAGAAGGCGATGCAGCGGACATTCTCAGCACGTTGGAAGGTCCCTATGATTTTATTTTCATGGACAGTGCTAAATCAAAATACATTGCCTTCTTACCCGAATGTCTGCGACTTCTATCAGACGATGGCGTCCTGATGGTGGATGATATTTTCCAAGCAGGCACCGTCTTGCAGCCGATCGAGGATATCCCCCGCAAGAACCGGGCGATCCATCGTCATTTGAATGAATTTTTAGAGGTGGTCACCACTTCTCCTGAACTTACTTCTACGCTGCTTCCGTTAGGGGATGGCGTGGCACTGATCTCAAAAAACAACTAAACATTTGGCGGAAATTTGAAACTTTTTTGAATTTCTGCCTTTTTACTTGTACATCAAGAAAATCGGCGTACACTAGGGAACTGAAATGGAGGAATTGCCTGTGAAGAACAAAAAAATTTGGGGCGCCCTAGCAATTCTATTGGTGTGTATTCTCGGATTGATCCTATTCGAAACAAAAGACCGCGTGCATGCATCAAAAAGTTCGACTGACCCCTTGCCAATACCGGCACCAGTCATCATGGTTCCCGGTACAAATGGAGATGTCAATCGATTTGACAGTCTCGTTGATTCGTTAAAACAGACAGAAAAAAATGTCGATGAAATAAAAATCACGGTCAACAAGGATGATTCCATCACCTCTTCAGGGCGTTTTACAAAAAAGACAAAGCGTCCCATCATCGCTGTTGCTTTCGAGGACGGAACAGACCCCTCCTTGCCGAAACAATCACGCTGGTTCCAAAAGGCATTAGAATACGCGGAAAAATCATATACCTTCAACACCTATGATTACTTGGGCTATTCCAATGGCGGACTGATCATCACCGGGTATTTGGAAAACGAGCAAAAGAGCAACGATCCTGCACTTTCACACTTGATCACGCTTGGGTCCCCTTATAACGATACGTCTTGGGAGTACAATGACAACAGCGCGACCTTTACAAAACCAAAGGCCGAAAGCGACTTATTGAAATACTATTTAAAAAATAAACAAAACATCCCAAAAAACATCACCGTCTACAACATCGCTGGCAATTGCGGCGAACAGAACACAGATATGACGGTCCCATTGACTAGTGTATTGGCCGGGCGCTTGATATACGGCGACAGTGAGACATACAAAGAAATCATTGTGGACGAGCAAGCTGATCACGGATCTCTGGTCGAAAATCCAAAAACATTGAAGCTGATCAAAGAATATCTCTTTGAATCAGTAAAATAACGAATTAGGATTGACATTCAAGGGTAGTTTTTCTATAATAGCAATTGTTGCAAAACTACTGTCACAGTAGCTCAGCTGGATAGAGCATCCGCCTTCTAAGCGGACGGTCGGGGGTTCGAATCCCTCCTGTGATGTATTCAAGCCTCTAGGAACGCTGATTCCTAGAGGCTTTTTGTTTTGCCATGTGCCAAAATTGAGCCAAAAGACTTCTATGTATTTCTTTTTATTATTTATGTTTGATTCCTATTTTTCTCTAAGTAGTGATACAATATTTATAACAATAAATACTCATAAGAAAGAAGGGGAAACTTTGAAAAAGATTGTTGGTATTTTATCACTATTACTACTAACCGTAATAGTTACAGCGTGTGGAAACAATGTTACAACTAAAGATTTGAAAGCGCATGATTGGCAAATGGATATGGAAGAAAATAAAGAAGATATAAATTTTAAGGTGTCCTTTAGCGATCATGTAATGACATGGGCCCCAGACATGTCTACTATGAAAAGTGAAGCATCTGATGAATGGGAAAAGATGGGAGAAGATTTAGGAAAGCAAATAGCTGGAGAAATAAAATATAAAGTCGAGTACGAGTTGAAAGGAAAAACAATCCATCTTAAAGAAGCTGATTTAAAATTGGATGATGATTATACTATCCAGAGAGACGGTAAGGATATTGTACTTACTCCGGATAAAAAAGATGCGAAAAAATTAGTTTTAATTCCTTATTCAAATAAAACTTCTAAGACAAAATCATCCAGCACAAAACCAACGTCTGAAAAGAAAAAGTCTGTAGACTTGAATCGTGTCATTGATAAGTTTAAAAAAGACGGACTAGAAGTAAATGAACCAAGAAAAATGACTAAAGATGATTACGGAATGGCTCCTCTGAAAGCAAAAGAAGGATTAGTATTCGGTGTGCAGATGGGTTCTGATGGGGAATATCAAAATGCTAGGATTTTTTCATTTGAATCAGAAAGCGATCTTAAGGATACGCAGAGTTATTACGATGACCTTGGAAAGGCATCCTCAGCCACCTTTTCTTATACAGCTGCTGATAAAGACAAGCTAGTTTTGATGCAGTTTAATGGAGATTTGCCTATAGAGGTTGTAGATAAATATGTAAATAATGCGGATCTTACTTTAACACCAGTAAGTTTCGATACAGATTCTTCAGATTCTCAAGATATGCAAGATGAGAGCATAAACAGTTCTTCTGTTGAGACGGAACCCGAGCAGCAACTGACGCCTCAACAACAGCCGGCTCAGCAACAATCAGAACAACCAAGCCAGCAAGCAGATACTCAACAGGCAACACCTAGTGAAGATTCACAAAGCGAAGCAAATGCTCAGTACGGAACAGCTCAAGCTGGCGAAGGACCTCGTCAGATTGCCGGGCGATATGGTATGAGTGTTGATGAATTTTTAGAAATGAATGGCATGAACCAAGATAATTTTTACTTTAACCCTGGACAAGAAGTCAGAGTCAAATAATACAAAAAAACACCCTCCACAACCAATTAAGGCTGTAGAGGGTTTATTTTATGTACCCTGTAGGACTCGAACCTACGACCGGACGGTTATGAGCCGTCTGCTCTAACCAACTGAGCTAAGGGTACTAAATAGACTGGTGGAAAGTTAGGGATTCCCACCAGCCTATAAACAGAATTGTTAGCAATTACACTAACGTAGTTAATTATATCAAACACTTTTTTTGTGTCAAATTGAGTAAAATTGTTCTTGCGCTAACGAGTGAACAAGAACCACAACGATACTTACTTATAAGAGTTCCTACTACGGATATGACTGGTATAATTCAAATTAACTTCAAAATAAATTATAAAAAAGGATCATATGAGTTTTCTCCAAATATGAGAAATGGCCATGAAGATAAAGTCGTTCTTAAAGTAAAAAAAACTTTAACAAGCTTTATTAATAAATAATCATTTTCTTGATAGATACAAAAAAAACAATCCTAGAGCAATCAATACTACTCCTAGTATAAATGTTTTAATAAATTCAACATTAGTTAACACGCCAATAAAAATCTGCTTCATAATTAATTACCTTTTAACTCCCTTTGCTATTTCGCAAAGGGAGTTCTTTCTTTTATTTAATATCGTGGTACCAGCGCGTTTCATAAAAGTCTTGGAAACCTCCACTAGTATTACCTTTAGCGTCATTTGTTGCACGAGTCATAATAATTACTGACTTGCCACTAAACTGTTTCGCATTAAAGTTCACATCGTAGCCAACACTTCCAGTTGTACGATAGGCTGCGTTTACATCTGGTCTAGCAATTCCAGGTGCTTTTTGGCGTGCTAACTCTTTGCCAGTGGTCCGATCAATAATAAATACATATTGATACTTATAATTAGCGATATGCCAACCACGAGCCTTCAAGGTGTTTCCGATTCTCCCCCATTGATCAACATGAGCATGGTTGCCTTTGCCATCATTCATTACGGAATATCCAGATCCTGCGGTAGTTGGATCTACAGGTTTACTTGGTGTCGGTGCAGGTTTGTTTTCATTTGATTCAAATCCATACTTCACATCATGCGCAAATTGCGCTTGAGACACACCTTGACTTGCTAAGTAACCGTATGGGTCCGTATGGTCGCCCCACCAGTTCGTAGAAATGTATTGGTGACTAATGACCCCTTTGCCGCCTACTGGACTATCTACAGTAAGAGGGATGTTGAACCGTTTCGCACTGTCGCGGATTAATTCAATGTAAACCTTATAATTCTGCTTAAAGAGTGCAGGATTAGGCGTTGCCTGCAATTCGATTTGTACTGGAGAATTGGAATTAGCATACGAACCCCCTCCGTACTGCACATAACCTGGTTCACCTACTTGATAAACAATGCCATCACCAACGATATAAGCAGTATAGGCATTTGCCCAATTTCGTTTCATGAAGGTCGCTTCGTTACGACCTGTTGCATTTGGATTTGCCGTATCATGGGCGACAATGTAATTTGGATTTGCTCGAATTGAACTCCCCTCACCAGGGCCTAAATTAAATTCGTTGTTGATGGTATATGCAAAACCTGTTGTCGGCAATAAAAAAAGAGCCATTAAAAGGCTCAATAAAGTAATTTTCTTTTTCATTTTAGTCCTCCTTATGATCGTGATTATCCCGAATTTGTAAAAAAGCATCTTTAATTTGATCTGGAAAATTAATGAACACTGAAATGTTTTCTAAGAAGCTAATGCCTTCATTCGCCAAATAGAACATGATAACAATTTCGCGAAGCGGGATTGAACTACCGATCACTTTTTCTACTTCCACCGCTACTGCAATAACTACAAAGATCAACACCTTGCGAATCAATCCAATAAAGCCGATTCTGCTGCTGATCTCTTTCAAATTCCATGCTTTTAATAATCCAGTTAAGTAATCCACAATTACCAAATATACCAACGCGTGCAAAATTGCATCCATCCCTCCAAGCCAACTAACGACAACACCACCCAACACCCCTGTTACAATAGATGCTGCATTTAAATATTTTTCCAAATTATTCACTCCTTTCAAAATAGAAAACGACCGGCTAAAAAGCCGATCGCTCCAACTACTACATATCTAGTTATTTTGTTTCTTCTTGCTTTTTTGCATCATTCACGATTTCAGTCACTTGATCTAAAATTGATGCAGGTACTGTTTCAATTTTGCGCTTTCCATCAATTACGTGAGTTGCGTAAAGCATAGCTAATGCTGAATACATATCACTCTCCTCCTTTCATTGCAGCGGTAGCAGATAAAACCATATCCGCTAATTCTAAAAGAGCTTCATCAGACATATCTACACGCTGACGAAGCTCTTCATTTTCTGCTTTTAATTTTTCCAACTCTGTAAGACCATTCAGTTCCTCGATTTGTTGTTTGTATTTTTCTTCATCAAGCAATGCCTTGCCGTTTTCTACCTTCACACAACCAATTAGACCGAATAATTGTTCTTCCGTGTCTATCTCGATGTACGAGTCATTCTCCACATTTGACCAAGAATCCACATAATCGTTATTAATTTCTACAAATGCTTTCATTCTTTCCCCTCCAATTACATTACTACGATACGACGCAAGCACATATTTCGACGATCGTTTTTCTCATTTTCAGCATGTCCGACGATCGTTGTTTTATTGATTGTGAATGTTTTTGAGGTGTTTACTAAAGGAGCATCTTGAGAAATTGTATAAATTGTCTCTAACACCGCTTTCGGATAGAAGATTGTTGTTTGTCCATACCCTAGCCGTATCCCACCCTCCGGATTATAACGCTCAAAAATAAGTGCTATACCCGTTGTCAGATCTGTTTGAGAGTATGAGTGACTATGATTATCTGTAAAATACTGCTGACCATCAAAAATGACTTTTCCATTCGAAACCATTTTTTCCAATGATAAAAAATTTTCTTGAATAGCTTCAGCACCATTTTGCATTCCACGATAAATTTGTTTTAATGCCATTTGCTATGTTCCTCCTCATTTCTTTTTTAACTCTACTGTATAATCTTTGTTAATAAGTAACTCTAATTTATCAGGTACTTTATCAAAATCTGTTTTGTCGTTATTTACATAGGCCTTGGTTATATTTGCTTCTGGCATAGTAAATTGAAGTGTTTTATTTCCTTCAATAATCAACAATGTATGCTTATCATAAATAATGAATGATCCATTTAGAGCATAATAAAGCGGCATTTCTACATGAGTTTTCTTTCGATCAAAGCTAAGTTGAGAGGGAACATTACAGATCGTTCCTCCACCAAATTTACCAGAAGAATCCAAACCACCTAATTCGGTCCCTAGCGCATCCTGATAATAAGTTACTTTTACTTCGGGTTGATACTCAGAATCATGTTCAATCGTGACCTTATTTCCGACTGCAATATGTTTATATACAATCAAATCTAGTTGATACTTTATCTTTTGATAAATATATTCTAAATCTGCAATTAATCTATCTTTGATGGATTCATGACGAACTCCTTGCAAATCGACACGTGCATCCATAAGTTCAGCTAACATCACACCGCCTGGATCGATGGATCTAAGAATATCTTTTATTGATTCGAACCACATCAGATAATCTGATTCTTGACCTTCACGCCAAGCCTCAAAAGTATCTTGTTGATGCTTTCGCCATTCTTCGAATTCTTTTTTACGAGCATTCATCCAGTCAGTAAAATCACCTTTGTTTGCATTCAAAAAGGCCACCATGTCTGCGATTAGGTCCTCAACCGTCTGCCAATAAGAACCCATTTCACCAGGAGTCTTACTAACCGCACGAACAACAAAATAGGAGAAATCTTGTGTGGTTCCGATCACGTCTTCACCTTGGTAAAATACAATATTTGCCGTTTGACGATGTAGTGCCTGCATTGAATATTCATCAAATGTATATTGGATTTTGCCATTTTTTGCATCAATTATTTTTACAGCTCTCTGAATCGCTGAACCATTGGTTAAGAGAGCTTCTAAATACGCTTTACATCGTGATAAATCGACTGGTAATCCCTTCTGAGTAACAATGGCTTCCATCGTTTCGGAATTCTTGTTTCCTTGTCGGACTTGAATCATGCCAACATAGTTATAAGGCTCTGTCGTACTTAGCGTGACATTCCATTTAGCCATTAATTAATCACATCCTTTCTATTCGTCCATTGGCGCTTGGCCATGAATAAAGTCTGTTGGTTCTCCACTAAAGTCTTGTGGAATAATCATCGAGGCAATTGTTTCGCGTCCCATATATTCACGATCATATTCAGCGACAAACTCACCTAGTTCTCCTTTTTGTTCATAGGTTTGAATCATTCCGTTTTCTAGTCCCCTGATTACAGCACAGTGCCCATATTCTTCATGAGTAGTAAAACTATCACTGATCTGAACGCCTCTTTCAAAACAAAGAATAGAGCCAACTTTTAAATCCTCATACTGCGGATTCATAATTACTGACCAACCAAATTCATGCCACTTGTAGGCAATTCCTATGTCTGATGCTGAATAGATCAACTCATCGTTTACGGGATCGAGTTGATCATAATACGTTCCTGCACCTAAATCAGGCCCACACATAATTCCACTAAACTCAGCAGCTACTGCATAGCATTGATAGTTACCGATTGATGAATTAATCTTGCTCTTCAAATGATTTAACCCTTTATCATAAATAGCCATTACTTTCCTCCTATTTTACAGCCCTAGCTAGACACCGATCTCCGCCTAAAAGAGAACCAAATGAGTAACCAATCGTTGAGGCGTTCACACCGCTAAAACGACTATCTCCTCCCATCTGAATGATTTGGGTATCGTTTCCACGATAGTTCTCTAATAAAATAGCCGTGTGTCCATTCGCCCCGGCACCTCCACCGACGTTATAAATCACAACATCACCAGCTCGTGCCTCATTCTCATTAATTTCTCGGAACCAATTATGAGTGCTTCTAGCATCACCGGCCATACTTCCTGTATACCATTGCATGTTTGCAGGCACTCGATAGCCGGCCTTAGCAAGAACTAGCCAAACGTAGCCAGAACAGTCAGTAACACCGTTTCGGTCTGGATTAGCCACTGAACCGATGTATGCTTCACCATGGATTAGTTGATAAGTGAAATAACCTAATAAGCTTTTCGCGATCGATACAATATCGCTGTTTGCTTGTGGTATTTTCAAGTCTTTGAACTTGTTGTACCAATAGACCGCATATCCTTGTCTATCAGGATGTGAATCTCTTGGTCGCTCGAAATTCTTTTCAAACACAAAAGCCGCTTGACTAGGATCAGTCATGGCTTTAAAACCTGCAACAGTAGTTGGAGCTACCGCGCCTATCCATTGACCATTTGAGTTGGCCCAATCAACTAATCTCATTTGAGGTGCCATTTCACGATAGTTCCCAGCAATTCCAGACACCCTGAATAAACTTTGAACGTATTCACGTCCGTTACTCGTTGCTGACACACCCGCAATAGGATACGCGGAGCCATCAAACTGAATAGCACCATATGCTGGGCCACCAATTTGATCAATATCAGGGTTCATGCTAGGTCCTGCTTCACCGTTAATATTCCCTAGAATACCGGCTGCTGCTGCAGGGGAATATCCTAGACTTAGTAACGTCACCCAAGCTTGCCACGCAAACTTCTCAGCACTTGTTTGCACTTCGGCTGGATATTGTCCATTCCAACCATTTGCTTGACCGCCAGGCGATCCGCTAGAACCTCCGCCTTGTCCTGGGAAGACTTCACGACCACTTAGAGTCAGCTTTCCTTTAATATCAACATCTTTGTAAATTTGTACTTTACCTTGGATATTCATATCTCCAAAATGAATCGTTGTCCCGTTTGACAGCATGACAAAGCCCTTATCCTTGTTAGGGGATATCAGGATATACTTCCCATTCCCTTCCGTTCGAATAACGAGCGCATTATCTGGAATTGGTGTCGGTGTTGACGCATTCGGAAAAGGGTTTCCCGTTGAATCAGTCGTACCAATCGTTCCAATTTCTTTATTGCCACTCCAGAACTGCATGCCTTTTTTTGTCAGTTCCATAATTTTCTTTTTATTGTTCCAAATTTGGAGTAGCCCTTTGACCAATTTAAGCGTGTCGCCAGTATTACTAAAAGAGTTCTCAAAAACATCCGCTTGGATAATTCCGGTCTTAATAAAGTTCGCATTGAAAATACTATCCAACGTCCAAGCTGAATTAAATGGCCCGTTCCAACCGTTCTTAGAAAAAGCAATCCCATTCTTATTCATCCGAAGTACTTCTTTGGCTTTATTTAAATCGGGATTATCCATAATAAAAATATTGGACGGCTTCTCTTTAGGCCATAAAACCACATAGCCACCAGCGCTACCCTGTCCAGTGATCATAGACGAAACATAATCGTTGAACCCGCTCATGTAGTTATTGGTGGCATAATCTTTTAATTTATCTTGAATAGTAACAGCTTGCTGCTGATAGAAAGCGACTTGCGTGTCGCCAGCCTCAAGCTTTATCGTTTTTTCTGATAAAGAATCAAATTGAACCCCACTAACCGTTGATTCAAAATAAAGCTTATACTTTTTGTGATAAACCTTGAATGTATCAAATAATCCATAGTTTCTAATTTTCGCGAATTCTTTTGCTTCCTCTGAATCAGTCAGTTTGTTAAATTCAATCGTTATGGATATCTTTGGCTTGTCGCATCCCGGATTAATAGATTTGAAGTAGCTCTTAGCCACATTATTCAAACTTTTTAAATCCTTAGCCCCTTGCTCCTCAGTAAATTGAACATGCTCAGTGTAAACATCTGGGTAATTATTTATGTACTCACTATTGACAGCAGAGCCATAAATACGATTAGACGTTCCTTCAGCACCTTGAGCATCAACGTATGGGATGATTTTCGTTTTAACACCCGACCAATCAAGCTTCACTTTTAGTCCAGATAAGTCTTTTCCGTATCGAATGGTCCCTACATTGTTACGACCTCGACGTTTTAATAAAGATAGCTTGAAAGGTTCACGCTTGATCTCACCGCCCCAATATTGGAGTAATGATCCTTGTTCCCCAGCAATACAATTCAGAACGTTTCTAACCTCAAACAGAGTGCTTGAAACAGTCGTATTGTCGGAATACAAGCGAATATCAGATTTCTTATCCATGTTGTTTTCAATGATGTTCATCGCTTGTTGCGCTGTTTTAGAATCAACTAATGCAGTAGTCACCACTCGCCTTCCCAAACGATTTGTGCGTGATTGTGCATAGATGGTTACAGTATCCATGAAAGTATCAATGTCTTTATCATCGATAAAAAATATATGGTATTCTTCTTGATCGTTTGGCTTTGCTTTGATTTGATAATCATTTTCGAAATACTCGTCAAAACGCGTTCCTAATGGATATTCCAATTCAAGTTCGTATTTACCATTTGCGACTTCATAAACTTCACACTTTGAGCAGTCAGAAAGTATACCAAGTCCGTTATGAGAAAAATCTGTTTCAGAAGGCTTATAAATTCTTGGTTTCATACTTTGCGCCTCCATCTTGGTGTGAGTTCAAAACTCTTTATTCTGCTGGACCATGTAATAATGTTTTCCCCTGGTTTAAGCTCAGGAAAATCCAAAAACGTTGTTACTTGATCTTGATGCTCGATTGCTCCGCCTAGTTTTCTATAGGATTCTTCAAGTGCTGAATCAATGATTAATTCAGTATCTAATCCTTTTAACTTGAACTCTTCGTTATTCACAAAAAAAGAAGCATCCCCAGAACCAGTGAGCTTAATCAATGGTTTAGAAGGATACTTCTGTTCATTTGTAATTTTAAAAGGTGTCGAATTAAGTAGTATTGGCTGTCTTCCTAGACGATTTTCTTTGAAAGGCCGAAGACTAACGCCAAATTCAAAAGGTACAATATTTCCTGTTTTTCTTGTCCCTTTAAACTCAGGTGGATCAGTAACGATTGCCTGGTAAATATATTGTTCATCATAGTAAGTGATAAAATCACTGTATGATCCCATATCTAACCAAGCGGTGATCCTGTCTTCCCATTCTTGAACATCGCCAATCGAAGGAGCTTTGTAATAGCAATCAATCTTTCGTTCAACATTCTTGTAATACGCTTTATCAATAATAATCGAGTCACTACCTTCTCGATCTCTTAGCTCTATGACGCGGCCAGCAGACGAGGATACAGGACGATTCCGCATAAAAACATTGAACTCAGATGAGTGTTTCCCATTTATAAAAAACTGTCCTCTCTTAGTAATCATGCCATCCCTCCTATTGCATCCGCGTCTCTATTCATTTGCTTTGTAAATTCCGTTTTAAGTTTTGCCGCTAATTTTCTAACGACTGAATCAGGAAGATCTCCGTATACATTAAGATGCAAATGTACTTCGTTTGACTGATTTTCCGTTTTCGTTTGTGTTACGCCGTTTGCCCTGTCAGTCAGACTTTTAACAGTAGGAGTAACGGACGGTGTTGGAACCAATTCAGTCATAGCTTTGTCTAACTGTGGCTGTTCTTTGTCCAAACCAACGATAATCCCCTGCACAATATTCTTCCCTACCATATCCCGCATCCAGCGAGAAGGGGAATGAATATCTAAAGCATTTGTAATAGATTTCTTTATGCTTCCTGCAATGCTTTGAACCTTTTCAACTACAGCATTGGCTTTTTCAGTTATACCATCAATTAAACCTTGAATAATATTTCTGCCAATTTCAAAAAGATTGATGTTTCTTAACGAATCAAAAATATTCCAAACTCGATCGACTGTATTCGATACGCCGTTCTTTAGATTGGTCCAAGCATTTTCTGCAGACTGTACAATTCCATTCACAATATTCCAGAAATTCTGTTTGATAGAATTCCATGTATTGATCATAGTCAGCTTTATAGCATTCCAAGTATTCGCTGCACTAGTTTTCATAGAGTTCCATGTGCTTACAAAAAACTGTTTGACGTTATTCCAAGTGGTAATTGCATTGTATTTGAGATCAATCCATGTCTGAATAACACCATATTTTATCTCAATCCATTTTTGAATGGCCCCGTATTTAATATCAATCCATAGATTAATAAAGAAATTTTTAATACTGTTCCATATAGAAGTTGCTTGATATACCACTTGATTCCAGATATTGATTAGTGTTGCTTTAAAGCCAAGCCAAAGATTTGAAGAAGCAAAAGAGATGTTGGTAACGTAACTAACAAAAATAGTTTTAATTGATTCCCATATGTTCAATGCGCTTTCTTTAATATTATTCCAGACGGCAATCATGTTGTTCTTAGCTTCTTCCCAACCTCCAGTTATCATCGAAGTAACAAATAGTATAGGCGCGAGAATTACATTTTTTAGAATATCAAATGCATTCCCTCCAATTTCAATTAGATTTGACCATAAAGTCTCCAAGAAAAAGGTAACGTGTAAGAATGCATTCTTTATACCTATAATCAAGGGACCGGCGACTGACATGATGGAATCCTTGATGCCGTTCCATTTTTCTGATGCTGAATCTTTTATACTTTGCCAAGTATCTGAAAACCATTGTTTTGTATTTGACCAAGCATTCTCAATGCTTTTTACTGCATTGTTTGCTGACTCTGTTGCTTTATCAAAAACTCCTACTGCGCCTTCTTTTATTCCGTTCCACGTGTTAGAAAACCATTGTTTCATTTCAGTCCATGTTTGTTTAATTTTAACTACTGCATTAGAAGCAACTTCTTTTATAGAGTCCCAAGTTTTGAGTCCCCAATCTTTTATAGAAACCAGCGTATCTAATACAACTTTTTTTACATCGTTCCAAACCGCAATAACTTTGTTCCTGAACTCTTCATTAGTTGCCATGAAATAGCCAAATACAGCAATTGCTCCAACAATAGCACCGACAATCAAAACAAATGGATTTGCGGCAGCTATGGCTCCCATAATTTTTAAAGAGCTGCCAATTCCCGTAATGGCATTCTTTAAATTATTAAAGCTTTTAATAATCGCTGGGATACCTTTGAGTTGGAACATGAATGCGCCGAACGCCGTAGCTGCAGGTACTAGAAAAGGTAGAATAAATTTTAAGGCTGACCCAAACTTAATTAAGTCTTTGATTATTTCCCCCAAAAATTCCACTGCTTTTGGAAGCCCTTTTGCTATAACATTTAAGAAAGTTTCCATAGCATTCCCGAATCCGTCTATGATACCTTTGAAGCCTCCGAGTTTTGAATCGACCAAGACTTTATTTAAAGCCTCAATCACTTCACCAACCCCACGAGTTACGGCAGTTTTCGCGTTTTGAATTGACGTTTTAATACCTTTAGTTGAGTCTTTGGCGATTTGATTTAAAGATTTCAAACCACCTCCGCCTTTGGTATCCATCTCAATCAATTGATCTTGAAAATCTTTAACAGAAATTGTTCCTTTTGAAAGGCCTTCTTTCAATTCACCCATAGACAATTTCATTTTCTTTGCTATAGCTGACAAAGTCGGCCCTAACTGAGCGTTGATCATTGAATTCCATGTTTGAGCATCAACTTTCCCATTCGAGAAACTTTGGGATAGCTGGATCACCGCTTCATTTACTTGATCGGTAGTACCGCCAAAACCTAAGATTCCATCATTTAACGCTCTAAAAATCTGGTCAGAACGCCCCAGATCACCAGTAGATGAAGCCAACAACTGAACCTGACTAATAGCATCATTCAAAGCTGTAGGAAGCCCTTGAATTCCTTTAGACAAGGTCCCACCTTTTCCAATAGTTCTATTAATCTCTGAGTCTTCAAATCCCATGTTTTTGAAGTTTCTGACTGCGTTGTTCATCGTATCTACACGATCGATTGCTCCGCTGATTGATCCTTTAATTAAATCAAAACCAGCACCAACCAGTTTTGTTGCCCCACTAGCTAAGAAACTGCCGGCAAACACTTTCCAGATGCTACCTAATGCGTTACCGCCTTTTTTACCTGTATTGGAAACAGTGTTGTCGAATGACCCTAGCTTTTTCACAGCATTATTCATTCCTGCGGAGAAACCCGATTCATCAAGAATCATTTTTAGAATTAAATCATCATTCAAAGTGTCACCTCCTTAGAATTGGGTGTATTCGTCATAATATTCAAGATCTTCGTGCTCGCTAACAGCATCACGAAAAGCAAAAAGACGCATTAACTCGTCAAGGTCGGTCCGCTCAATTTCTGGTAGCGTCCAACCTGCTTCGAGTAATTGCGTCTTAATTTCTAACTCTCTATAAGTGATAGTGTTTTTGAACAGAGGATTTTTTAAAGCTTCCGTTACTTTTTTTTCGTATCGGTATACGTTTCGTCAAATCCTGCAGTTACAGATTTCAACAATTTACCTGTTAATGGTGCGATTTCACGAGCGTCGATCCCTTGTCGGAAATCTTCACCAGTGAACTGCCCTTCGAAAAGAACGTCACCTATAAAAGCGTAGGCTCGACCTAACGCTTTTGTGGTTGCTTCTCCTCCTACAGCATCCGCTAAAACTTCCATGATACCTGCAGCTTCTTCTACCACAGGCCCTGGTAAGAATTCAGCTGATTTAAATTGAACAGGCTTAAATTTACCTTCGTCATTCTTTTGCATTAATTTGAGCGTCGTTTGATACTTAGACATTATTTTTGTCCTCCTTCAGATGATGTTTCTAATGGATTTGCAACCTTAGTAAACCAATTCTTGATCATATCTGCGTCTACACCTTCGTCGTCTTCATCGACTGAGTACATGTATCCTAGTCCCGGCACATCTACGAAAGAACCTTTCCAAGATGGATGCGTAAAAGTAACTTTGCTGCCTTCCAATGTTGATGTTTCGTCAGAGTCTAGTGCGAACTGACCTTTATAAAAGACTGTGAATCGATATTTACCGTTTGACTTTTTGCGTCGATAGGCAAACGCTCCGTCTTGTGCAACATCATCACCCGATCGCAAAGCGCCGCCTTTTACTAATTGACCACCAGTAATGGTAGACAACACTTTGTGAGTGTATCCATTCGACTCTAGTTCAACCTCAGCGCCACCAAAGGCTGTGAACTGATCCTGAACTCTCGAATCACCGTAATCTTGTGTAGTCTCATAGTTTGCTGAGGGTTTAATACTAACAGCCGTTCCCATTTCGATTGGCGTATCATAAACAGGGAAATCTCCAGAGTCGTCTTTCAATGGAAACCATGTTGGGCTTTCAACAGAGATAATTCCTGTCTTACTTTTCTTTTCTGGCATTTATTCTTCACTCCATTCAATGTATTGTGGAAAGGCAACGGTAAACCGAATGTGCTGTACGCCATCCACTTTGTCCGGTAAATAATCTTCCGGAAAAATTGTGTTCCCTTCGATTTCGAGAACATTAAAAAAAGCCCCGCAACGCGAGACTAATTGATTAATTAATTCATCATCTTTTTTGTTGTCGACCAAAGCAATATCTATTAAGAAAGCAATATTCTGAACATCAATCCCCACATTATCTGTTCCGGATTCCATGACAGAAAGTACAAAATAGAAATCTTTTTCCGATTGCATCACCGAATCAAGATAGATAGTGCCATCTGAATAGATTTGTTTTAGCTTTTTGCCGATCGCTGCAATTATTCTATCTTTCATTAGCATCTATCCTTTCTTAACAATCCTGATCGCCATTTGTTTAAATCGTCTAGGGATATAACTCATATGAGCTAGATTCGTTGCACGAGTTAGCATGAATCGACCTTTGACGAAGCCATTCGTTTTTCGCGTTAATCTATACCTTCCTCGTTTGGAAATCGTTCTAGACTTTCTCGTCCTATGGCCTTCTTCAACATATTTAAAATACTTCTCTGTATTATAAATTGCACCTACAATTCGACCTGAAGATAATAATCGCGCTTTTCTAACTCGATACCCTCGGCGAAGATCTCCAGACTTCACAGGAGTTAATGGTTTAGCCGTCGCAACTATTTTATTCATCGAATCATTAACAAAATCAATTCCTTCTTGTTCTGCAACCTTAGTCATTCTTTTAAAGTTCTCAATGACTTTTTCAGCGTTTGAAACAATCGAAATGTCCTTAGCCATTCGGATCACGTCCTGTTAATTTGACTTCACAATGACTAGGATAATAAAAAGGCTTATTAGCATACAGCTTAATCACCAACCCATTTACCTGCTGAGTAACAGTAATACGATCACCTTTTTTAATATTAATAGTAGGACGAACAAATAATTGATAATCGTCAACAGAGGCGTTTAACATCGCCCCGTCTTTTATTACAGGCAAGCCATCTAAACGCGATTGAGATAAAGCGCATTTGATTGGGTCGCCATAAACGGGCCTATATTCTTGTTTTGTGATCCCTGTTTCAGGAATAATTACATCTTTGATACGCTCGATCACGCAAGAATCATTGTATGTTGTCGCCAAAATATCTGCTTCATTCATTAGAAAAACTCCAATCCTCCACAACCGATGATTCGTTTGATTAAATCATCATAGCCTGCAAGCAACCCTTTAATTTCTCCAGACTTGCTTGCATAGCTAATAGTCGTATCTCCTCGCCTTACAGACGATACAATATTATCCAGTTCATTCTTCATGGATTGATATAGAACCTCTGTAACAGCTCCCTGTAGCTTTTCCCAAGAGATTTCGTTGCCACACGTATTGTATGATTCAATTTCTAAGAGAATTAACTCAAGAACTGTTTTTAAGCGTTCCTCATTCGCTTCTGGCAATTGCTTTTTCAATGATTCAATAATTTTTTTCTTTAGTGAATCATCCATATGACCACCTCTTAAATTTCAACGACATCAGCAGCAGATCGTAGGATTTGTAATGCTTCCCCGTCGCTAGGATCGACCAAGATTTTCCCGTCTTTATCAACTGAAACAAAAGCACGAGTCTTTGGATGAACGAACCCAACAAAGTTTTTCCCTTTTTGAGTTCTAAATTCAATTTTTGGAATTTCTTTTACTTCTTCTTTTACTTCTGTTTGTACTTCTTCTTTTTCAGCAACTTCTTTTGCTGCTGTTTCTTCTGCTTTTTTTGCCACAATACATTCCTCCTAAAATTAAATAAAAGAGATAGTCAGAAACTATCTCTTACTCACCAGTTGGCAATGTTAGAATTGCCCCAGCATTCGAAGCGTTATACTCTAACGAATATTCACCAACTAAACCGATACGACGAGAATCAGTCGTTTTTGCTAATTCTTCTGCTCTCCATTCGCGTAATGGGCGCAATTTAAGATAGTTTGTATCGACTGCGGCAATAGTTCCTGCTGGTAAAGCGGGCTCAATCAAGGCAATACCTGTGCCGTAATTTGAAACGATCTTACCTAATTGCAGACCAAACGCTACAGTTTCACCAAACTGAGCAATCTTGGTTGATTTGCCGTCTACTTCATCGGTCATCAAATCTTGCATGTCAGGAGAAATCAAACAAAGCTTTTCACCCATATAGCCTTTATCGAACATAACACGGAACATTTTGTCGATGTCTTTACGTGTAACAGCTCCTGCTGCAGCTGCTGTTACTTTGTTTGCCGCATTGATTAAGTTCAGGATACCGTTCATTTTTCGTCCTACAGAACCTGATTCATCAGCTTTCACACCAGTGATCAATTTACGGTTTAAATCGATCTTCATTTCCATACCGCGTAATCCAACTTGATTTGTAAGCTCGTTGCCAACGCCATTAACGTTGATAGCATCTAAAGTTCCAGATACAGATGTTGATTTACGGAAAATTTCTTCATAGTTGCTATACCAAACGCGACCAGATTCAGCATCTTTGAATTCCCCACCTTCTAATTGCTCGGAAGAGTCATCTCCGTTGATGTCATACTCACGCCATTTGATCTCAGTAGAATTGGCTGGCGCTACTTTACCCGATCCAATTAGATAGCTTAAAAATGGTGTATTTGGTACTTGCATTGCATTAATTGCTGGTGAAATATCTAAATACTCTAAATTATTTGTTGAAGTTTTTTTCATGTTGTTTCCCTCCGATTAATTAAATTGTTGAAGAATTTGTCCTAATTGTTCTTCTGGATTCTTAGGTGGTTCATTATTTTGTTTACCATTGCTCCCAGGTTGTTGATTTCCGCCAAATGCAGACTTCATCTGCAATTCTTTTAAGGCGTCTGCATGTTTATCACTGATCGCGCCTAAAACGCCTGTAAAGCCTTCTACGGCACTTTTAGTGAACTCACTATCCGAACTAACTAAATTGTTAAGCATGAATTGAGAAATGGAATCCTTCAAATCAGATTCAAGATCAAGACCTGCAATCTGTTCGGCCACGAAGGCCTTATTATCACTTGTTTGTCTCAAAGCTTTTTCTGCTTCAAATTCAGCTTGTAGCTTTTCTAATTGAACTTGTTCAGGAGATTTATTCTTTTTTGAGTCTTCGTATTGTTTGATCGTATCCTGTTTAATTGTTTCTAAGTTATTTTGCTTCCAAGCTTCTAACTGTTTGTCAGCAGCAGATTGAGTTTGAGATTGTAGAAACTTCTGTGCATCTTCGTTTGACTCTGCAAAAGATTTAAAGTCGTCCATAGTGAACTGAGGCGTTTGCTCTCCGTCACCTTCTGCAAAATACTGTAGGTTCATTGGTATAAACTGTTTCATTGTTTTCTCCTTTCGCCCCGCGATTCGCATACGCGCCCCGCATTGCTTTGAGTTTTATTGTTTGCGCCCCACCATTCCGAATGGCCCAGCATTGCGCTAGTTTTATGTCATTTCGGACAAAATAAAAAAGCCTAATTATTAGACTTTAGCTCTCCTTCAATTTTCTTTCCCATTTGTTTTAAAAGAAACTTCTGTACTTTACTCAACAGAAATATAAAAAGAAGCTGCATTAATCCTAGAAATATGGTCAGCTTTCCAAACCATAGGAATAATAGAATAATATTTATAACAAGCATGTAATTTGCCAGAGATTTCAACAAGACTACAAAACCTGTAAACAAAGCATAGGATTGCAGATCTTTTGGCAAATCATTCAACTCAACTTTTTCTTTCTCTAATAGGTCATCTAAGTCTTTACGATCCATTCGCTTTGCTCCTCTCTTGATAATTTAGCCGAATAACTTTGCATCCCATAGCTTCATACCAGATAACCGTCTCTTTCAAGTTTGACAGCGTGTGAGATAAAAGTTGAATAGTTAGGTTGACGGTATTATTTTCTACCGGTTTATCATCTTGATAGATGATATTGCTGTCTCCTATAACAACATAGGCATAATTTCCGTCCCAATGATCTCTTAAACCATTCGGGCTGTTCTCTGCCTCTATTGCCTTTTTATAAACGTCAGCGACATCTACATTCACACTGATAGTCAGTACCGCTTCGTTAAAGCCATTCATTTCTGTTTCCTCCCTCGATTCAAATTAACGCCGAAATTATCTTCTGCAAATTCATCTAACAAATCCCCAAATAAACGCTCATACTCTGCGTCAATATCTTTACCTAGTTTCGGCATGTTAGGAACATCTGTACATCTGCAGCGACCATGGAACGGCGCACGGTTCTCACCAATGATCGCTTCGCTCAACTTATACGGGTTGTCTTTTGCTTTGCCGCCGCATATTGAACAAACCTTTTCATCTTTTGCAGTTAAGACGTTGTACTCGTCTACGCCAGTCTCAATATACGATTTCTCAATACCATCTTGAGCGAATTTGGCGTATTCAGTTCTGACTAAATTTTCAATCGCTTTGTTGTACTTTGATTCTTCTTGTTTGAACATATCGCATATTTCTGAATCGTTTCTCATCGTCTTTAATGCGGTCAGAACCCCTTCGCCGCTTACTACACTTGTTGTGATGGCGTTAGATAACTTTTGTTCTAGAGATGAAATGTTGCCCCATAAACGACGCGAGAACGTCTTACCCGACCAAGGATAGTTCAGGTAACGTTCGAGTTCTTCCTTCGATAAATAGTTTGGTAAATCTACACTCAAAATCTGTGCAAGTGCATTCGCATTCGACGCATAAGAACGTTGCAATATATCTTCTAAACGATCTGAGAAATACTTGTTAATATCGTTATCGATTGCATGCTCTGCAAGTATTTTAAAGATATCTGATCGTATTTGCAGCAGTCGATTCACTTTGGCATAATCAAAGGCTGGAAAATATTCTTCGATGAACTCTTTATATTTAGCATCGTACATCTTGAGCGCTTTGTAGTTCTTTTCCACGTATTCACGATATTTTTTCTGATCACTAGTGCTATAAAATTCCATCATCTCAGTATAGGTAATATCGTGTAAATCAGCTTGGGATAATAACTCCGCTTGAATTTCTTTCAACGCATCAGGAAAAACACTACTTAGTTTCTTTAACGTTTGATTTTCCATTTTGAGTCTTGCTAAATCTTCCAGTTCTCGACGTTTGGTCCAGTACTTCGTTTCTATTTGACTCAACGCTGCCACCTCCGTATTCTCCATCCGGGTATGATTGTCCGTTTTCGACATCCATCATTTCGTTTTCGTAATCAACGTCTGTAACGAATGGGATCTGGCTTTGAATGGTTCGTCTAGAAACAAATTGTGAAAGCTTCGGTAAAGCTTCTGCTAGGTAGCTTAAATCAGTTGGCAACGAACGTGAGAAGGTGAAAATGATTTTCTCTGGATCAATCTTAACTTTCTCGGCAAAATCCAAGTAAGCAGCCATAACCTCAGCACACTCTTTCAATCCTTCTCGGAAATACTGTTCTTTTGTATTTGTCTTGGCTTCCAAACTAATGATTTGCCATTTGCGGGCTTCGCCAGAACTATTCGACTTAAAGACTTCATCATTGAAATCAATTGCTTTACACACCGTATAGAATTGTTTTTTAAGAAGATCGAAATGATATTCATTGAAATCCTTTTGTAAATCCTTTGTCACATAGCCAGCTTTTGCATTGGGATCTTTTAGATTGATGATTCCTAATTGCTCCATCATCTTCTTTGCTTTATCCTCTGAAAGATCAGCGCCAGTAATCAACATATAAGCTAATTTGAATTGTTCAATTTCATTCTGCTGATCAGATAAAACCCGATCGATTGCATCACTGATTTCCTCGGCAACTTCGAAATCACAGTATCGATTTGTATTGTTTTTAAACTCGGTTAGATTGATCACACCTAAAGGATTAGGAACACTGTCCAACGCTTTAAATGCTCCTTGAACCGTGCCAGGATAATCAGTATATCGAGCATAGGTATAAATTTTATGAGGAGTAACCACCTTCATTTCCTCGTAAAACTTCTTTTGATACGGATCGTATTTCTCTTTGATGTACACGGCTCCGTTTTCGTACTTCTCAGCTTTCCATGGTTCAATGTTGCTTGCTCTAAGTTCCCAGCCGTCTTTTGCCTCGAACGGCTCTAACAATCGGAAACCAAGCCCTGTTGCTCCTTGAAATGTTGCAGTATCAGGGTCTAACATTCCAAACCGCATAGAACTTAATTGACTCGTGAGTGTATCAAATTCTTCTGGGGTAGAAGGGGTGCTGATAACATTACCCAGCAACTTATCTCTCATTCGTTGAATGAACGTCCGTTTCTGCTCCGAAACATCATAGTCCCATTTGATCGGTATTCCAGTGAAATGGTTAACTGCTTGATCTACGACCACAGAATACATTCCCGCATGAATCTTATTGTTCACTTTAATGATTTTTGTGTTGGGCTTCTCTCGCTTATCTATTTCATTGGTTTCACTTGTGTAAGCAAGGTACTTTCTTTCTCGATCATCAAAAAATGGCTTCATGTCTTCCATGAAACCATTTGGGTCAAATAACTCTTCTTCAATTTGTGTTGAATACTTCGTTCTTAAACGTTTATATTTTCTCAATGTGATTTCTGAATAAAACAAAGGCTCACCTCCTAGTAAGAAATAAATTCGAAGTCATCTGCTTCAATAATTGTTTCTGCAATTCCTGTAATAGCATCAGGAGCGTCATCATGGGCGTTCTTACCTTCACGTTGGTAACTAACCATAGCTTCGTAAAAATCCGGCCAACGAGTCGCCCAATCATCTGGGTAATAAACATGATTTTCCACCCAAGCGCTGTTTGCTAGTATCCTAGACAGTTTGTTGTCCGATTGATGAAAATCTTCAAATACTGCCCCTCGATACCCACGCTCTTTGGTAATCCTTTCAGAATTCCTTCTAAACCCACGACCACCATTGTTACCTTCAATCCGTACTTTATTAACTCGATTGCGAATGATCATATTAGCGTGGGCTATTTCAGTCGTTTCCATTGGTTCTTTGGTGTACATGACATCAATAATGTAAGCATCATGATCAGACGTTTCAGCAAAAACAGGAGACGCAAAGTAATCGGCACCCTTGTCGGCGGTGTCGGTGTAGTTCCATATCTTGATAATATTGTCGGGCAAAGTGTCATAAGTAAGAAACTTCTGATACAGTCTGCCTTTTTGGTCGATGGGTTCTTGCTGATAATTGGCGTTTGCAATTGCCGTTCCCATTGCTGCACGTTTTTTAACGAAGTCATCGAAAGACAATACATCTGAGCAAAGCATCTTATGGCTTTCTTCATCAAGCAAAGCCTGCATAATGACTGTTCGTAACTTATAACCCATGCTGGGCATTTCTTCCAAAATACGTCCTGCTAAGTCTTTTGAGTGCCACCGTGTCATGATGACAATAATTTTGCCGCCTTTTTCAACACGAGAAAGCATTTGTTTAGTGAACCAATCCCAGTGCTTCTGGAGTTCATTCTCGTTCATGGCCTCCATGATCCCTTTGATGACATCATCAATGATTAACAAGTCAAAACCTTTACCAGTCGCCGAACCGCCGGGAGACGTTGCGAGATAGCTCAATTTAGCGCCTTGTAAAGCCCAACGTTTAGCTGCTGCTGATCCATGTTTAAGCTTGGCCTTTGGAAAAATATCAGTGTAAACGATCTGATCATCAATGACACGCTCTTCAGCGATCGTGTCCCGTACTTCCTTTGAGAAGTCCGTTGCCATGTCTTCATTGTAGGAGCCTGTCGCAACTCTCAACTTAGGGTTGCGCCCTAATTCCCATTCAACGAACCTTCCAGCTGTCAGAGACTTCCCGTGACGTGGCGGGACATTCAGCAACATAATGTCATCATCTGACTGGATGAACGCTTCGAATTCATTGCAAAGTCTTAATAAATATTTTCTATCCGTCTTATAAAAATCAGGGACTACTAACTGGCAATAAGAAAAAAAGTCATCACGCGCTTTACGTAACAACTTCTCCCGTTTTAATTGTTTCAATTCTTTTAAGTATCTGTATTTTTGGATCTTATCCATCTTCATCACTTGCCGTCCCCAATTCGCGTTCCAGTTCGGCAATTCGATCTTCCAACTCGCTATCGGTTAGTCCATCAGCTTTGATATTTACAGTTGATTGAATTTCGTGAACATCAACTGCTTTATAGCCTGCACGGTCGAGCAAATCTTTTGCTGCATTCGCTCTATCTGCATCTTTTGATTCAGGATTATTTAAAATCTCAGAGAGTACACGACGAGCGTCTATAGCATCAAAGAAAAACTCCCGTTTAAGTTCTTTCTCCAACTGCTTTTCCCTTTTTTCTAGATATTCCAAAACTATAGGATTTTGTAGGAGTTGATAAGCTTGAGAACTTGCAGACTTAGAACTATATCCAGCGTCCACAGCAGCTTGCGTCTGGTTCTTTTTTCTGTTTTTAAGGTAAATATCTACGAACTCTTTTTGTTGCCTTGTAGGGCCTCTCACGCTCATGCTGACAATCTCCTTTCTTTAGTTTTTATACATGGTATAATTTTGAGTGAAAGCGAGGTGATTAAATGTCATCAATAGATTTTTATGATAAATCTGGTAAAGCCTTTGGATATATTGATCAAAACAATAATTTTTTCTCTTGGAGCGGAAATCATATCGGTTTTGTAAAAGGCAATGATTTGTACCAAGTAACCGGAAGATGGATAGGATTTATCAAAAACGGGTATATTTTTGATGGAGATGGACGAGCTCTTTTATTCTCTAAAGGTGCTTCAGGTGGTCCTTTACCACCTGTTCCATCAATTCCTCCGATTAAATCAATACCGAGTATTCCATCAATTAATTCCATTCCTGCGATTGCTCCAATTCACCCTATGTCATCACTGTCGTGGTCTGGAAGTAGTCCCAATTTGATTTTTAAATCTTAAACAAGAAGCAGCATGGCACAATAGGAATTCATTTTCCTGAACCAATGCTGCTTCTCTATTTTTTGACAATATCATAATAACTCGGAATCTAGAGGGTTAGTGGTTATACTTTGGTTATATAAAGTGTAGAAAAGGTGTAAAGAATGGCGGTTATTTGAAAGCTACAAGCTCTAGCGCAGAAGCAAATTGAACAACTATTATGCTGGACTCCTGCTTTACTGAATCCTCACTTATATTATTTCGTTGAGCAGTAATGTAAATTGTCAGCCCTCTAAGATAGCGATCCATAAAAATTTTCTTTCGCCTTTCTGTAACATCCGGTTTAAATGGATGCTGTATAGCCACATATCCCTTAACAAACAAATCATGTAGGTATTCAAACTCTTCTTGCGCTTCTTGCTTTTGAATCACAATTTGTTCTGCTTCAAATCCATTATCTACTGTTGAAGGCGGAACTAATGAGTAGCTTGCTGTAATTTTTGGTTCTCTAGGTTGTCCCACTCTACACCTTGCTGATTGATAAGCAGATAGAAAGACTGAAACGTTATGCTTCGTACTCTCTAAATCAACATCTTTTGGATTTGGCGTTTCATATCTACTAACATCAAAAAGTACCATACTCTCAATTCCCCCTGTGATATAATAAACTTGTCGGATTTATTGATCAGCTGGGGAAACCCGGCTTTTTTTATTTTTTCTTTTTATCAGTCCCATTTGCTTCTGCTTTCTGCTGAAGCCGACGCTTCTTCTTTTTAATTTTCGATTTTGTTTTACCCACTTATTTATCCTCCTACCTTCCGTTGCTGCAAAACTAACTTCTTTTTATATGGTTGCCACTGCCAGACATTCTCCGACTGAATATCTACCAGTATTCGCACCCCTGTTTTACCGATATTGGCTGAATATCTAGTAATATCCATTCTCGTAATGCAAGTCAGTCTTTCGTAACCATATTTCTTGGCCACAGTGCGGACTTCCTTCATAACTTCGTTCATGTAATTCTCCTCTATTGGCGACTTTGTTAATGGATGAAATTCCCTAGTCACCATACAAAAACTTTCTTCTGTGTTTCATCAAATTCAACTTCACATGATTCATGAGTGTAAAATTCACCTATCCCCATTTCAGTTACATGGACTTCGAGGTATTTGTCTTCGATTTTCTCTAACTCTTCAATTAATTCTTTGACTGTCAATTTTAAACCTCCTTCATTGGGTCGGTTAGCAGAAGAAACGCTTGATGTTCTGTTTAAGCGTCTCTAGTGCACCGTCATGAGTCTTTTCAAGCTGTCTGACATAGTTCTCTGATTGTTCGATTCCATCTAAATAACCTTGAGTGTACTCGTCCTTATACGCCGGATATTCAGGATCAGTAGAATTAATGTCTTCGATGGTCCACAGCTTATCTAACTCGTCTGAGAACTTCATTTTGCTGCCAACTTTCTTCCACATTCATGGCAAAACTTCCGTCTGATATAAATACAAGTGCCGTCTTCGTATCCTTCCGGGTAAGCTTTAATACGAATAGTTCTTCCTGTTATATCAACGTGCACATAATCTTTGTTTTCTACTTCATGAATTGAACCGTCGCAATATTTACACATCTATTCCGCCACCTCTTTCATTCCCCATTCCGCGAAGGCTGCTAGGACTTGGAACTCTTCTTCTCGATTAAGCTGACGGTAAGCAGCTCGAACCTTTTCGTCTGCCAGTTCTGCTAATTCATAAATCGCAAGCATCGGAACTTTTAAAGCATTGCTATTACTCTTCAACCACTCCAACACGATCTGCTGGTTTGAGTTGAGTTCAACTGGCAACATATCTCGAAACTTATACGTGTTATCAATCAGCCAATACCTGAGAGATGGATCATCTATATAGTAATGACCTGAGTTGTATATTAAATCGCTCATAATACGATCAAACGAACCCTTGGAAAGATTGTGCTTATCAATCCATTCTTTTACGAACTCAATCGTGATATTTTCTTCCATTCTCACACCTACACTTTCTCGACTGTTCCGCCAACAGTATCGGCTGTACGGTTTGCTTCCTTCATTGAGTCGAAATTCATGATTCCATCTTTTTCGTGAGGAGATATCAAACAGCCTCTTCCTTGATAATTGATAAAGTAGCCATTCCCTACTTTTACACGATACTTCGGCTCTTCCTCCACCTCGTAGCCATACTGCATCTTTGTTAATATTTCTAAAGATTTAACACTATTTTTATCCATCCAATTTTTGAAGTCATCCCATCTTTGGTCATCCCAATTTTTTATATATTTCCAAATTCTATACTCTATGTTTTTCTTGTTCATCTCAAACCACTCCGCCACAAACGCTGGCACTTTGACTTTCTGCGGTTCTTTTGCCAGTCCGTAAAGTTTCAACTCTTTCAAGAAATCATCTGTATCAAGGTTGGTTAAGAGCTTTATCGTGCTTGCAAGATTTTCCTCAGATTCGTCTAGTTGCTCGACGTAGTTTATAGCAGTCATATAAGCATTCGCTTTTGATTCATATTCCATGTGCGTCCAGGTTAAAGGTTTAAAGCTTCGTTGAAATGCAAAGGTTTCGTCCAATTTATTATTTAATCGTTCGATTATTTCTTGTTTATTCATTTCATACCTCTTTTCTTACTTGATAGGCTGAGTTAGCCTTCTTTTTAATTACAATCGTTTTGTAAATGCTTTATTTGATATAATCTCCTTATCAGTGAGTGGTCCACTGAAATATTGATAAGGAGGTTAACAATGGGAAAACAATACTATCAAAAAATATGTTTAAACGGTCACCAAGTAACTGATCACTACAGTTCATCTAACAATCCAAATCCACCTGAATTTTGCGAATTATGTGGTGAAAAGGTTATTGTCACCTGCCCTAACTGTGAACAAGCAATTTTAGGTGATAGAGACATTGATGGAGTGATTACAGTTGGATTCACTAAATCAGTTCCAAATTACTGTAAGTCTTGTGGAACACCATTCCCATGGACTCAAAAGATTTTAGAAGGTGCAGCTGAATTAGTCGCGTTAGATGATGGTCTGAGTGATCAAGATAAACAACTTATTGAATCAGCGATTCCCGATTTATTAGTTGATACACCTAAAACTAAAGTTGCTGAAGCAAAATTTTCCAAAGGCTATTCTAAAGCTTCTAAATTAGTTAAAGATTCACTTTATAATTTATTAGTCGATGTTCTGTCGGAAACTGTTAAAAAGACCATCTTTAATTAATTGACTTGCCACACCAACAGCAAAAATTAGAATTTTTCTTGATAACACGATTGCACCAACTACAGTTGGTATAGTCGTGTTTTCTTTTCAAATATTTTATATAGCTGTTCTTCTTAATTTGTCCTTTTGCTCTAATTCTCCTAAATCTAATCGTCATTATTAATCATCCCTCCTTAATTGGCGTGGTTAGAGTACCTTTACTCTTTCCACTCTTAATGAAACTTGTTGTTCGTCATTTTCAGTCCAGCTCGCGGCTACACCGAAAGTTCCGTATATGATTTCTACGTCCATTCCCCTTGCTCGAGCAAATTCATAATCGTCTTTAAAACTATGCATTGCCTTCTTCTTGGAGGAATAAATATCTGGTAATCCCATATCGTCATTAGGCGTCTTTTCAAATAGCCATACGTATTTCATTCGCAATCCCCCTGTTCTTTTGGCCACACATGAATAGAAATCAATTGCTTGCAGCCTTGCAGTATCCGTGCAGATTCTTCCGCCTCTTTAAGACTGTCCGCATGTAAATAGCAGACTGCTATCCGATCGTTATGAGAAATATATCTAACTTGATATTGATTCATTTAAAAACCTCCTTGATAGCCTTCGTTACATTACTTCTTGATAGCCCTCGGATGCGGTGCAAGTTTAATACTTTGCGATTCGTATCCATACTTGTACGACAGTTTACTCAGCAACCGCCACCGTTCTTTTGGAACAGAATGGTCGCCTAGTATGTCGTAAAGAGTTATACCTCTTGTACTTGTTCCAATTCTACTCATAACCAAATTTATTCACTCCTTTATTCCGTCCGATTACGGAACTATTTACTCAATTTGCTTAGCAAATTTCCAATATCGATCATCAATTGATTTTATTTCCAATTCAGTCAATCCACCATCACAATTTGTCCAACATAGCTGATTATTACTAATCTCATTAACCATTCCTATTTTGGGTAGGTCTAAATAGTATTTTGTAACCTGTTCGATCTCTACTTTTTCTTTTGACATTTCGTTTCTCCTTAATTGCCCCAGTTAACCTAACTATTCAGGTACCTATTATCTAATACGACAAAAACAACATTTACCAAAATAATTAATATTGTCCACAATACCCAAAAGTAAATTGCTGATTTTCTACTGATGCTTTTTCCGTATTCGATTTGATCAATCAATGTTCTGTTAGATAATTCAATTCTTTTTCCAAAAGAAGGTACTAGTCCATCTCTACTGGCTTTAGCGATAAAACTAGCTCTAAAACTTTTAGGGACCACATCATAGAAGTATCTAATGTGCGAAGTCTCATAGCGGTAACCACCATAATTTTTCGTACTGATTAATCTAAATTTATCGGTTTTAAAATTGTGATTATAGAATTTTAAATGTTTTGTAATCTTTTTTTCTGATCCAGCATAATCCCAAGTCCAATAAAATTCAGTTGTATATCCTGTCAGATTACCTTTTGAATCATATTGAGGTACTTGCCTTGTATGCATGGTATAAACTTCTCTAGTTTTACATACATACGAAAATTTTTGGTCCAATTCCGAAAAAGTTACTGGTTCAACTGCAGTAAACTTACCTTCTGAAATTAAGTGACCTTGTTCGGTTTCTAATGAATAATCAAAATCCTCTTTAGTTTTTGTTTTTACAGCCGTGTTGTAAATTCTCTCTTTATCGGTTGAAGATTCTAATACCTTGCCTGATAAAAGAAACCCCACACCAATTAACACTGCTGTTATTGCGATACACAAGATTATTTCTCTTTTCGTAACTTCAATTTGTCCCATAAGCTACTTACCAAAAAGATTAGTAGCAACCTTATTATCAACAGTAAACTCTAAATAGTTGTAACTTTGGATATCGTATCCCGATATTGATAAAAATTGTTTTACCGGAAATTTCCGAATATATCGCTTATATTGCTTAACGAAATCGTTATAGTTATCGCGATAATCAGCTAAACGATTTTCTGTGATAGAAAATTCCTTCATCGTTGTTTGGTAATTTTTCTGACTTTTTAAATCAGGATATTTTTCAACCACTACCGACAACTTCTCTGATGCTTTTTCGACATCCCCGCTCTCAGCGGTTTTTCTTGCATCTACGATTTTTTCCAAAGTATTACTTTCATAACTGTTATAATTCTGGATCGCATCAACTAGAATAGAAAACAAATCCACTCTTCGTTGTTCTTCTTTACTAATAGCTGATTTTGATTCAGAAATTGACTCTTCCAAAACTATCGCTTTATTTTCAACAGACTTACAATATAAGAAAGTTGCGAAAAATACAGCGCAGATTGTTCCTGCTATGATTAAAATTAATTTATGGTTTTTCACTTCTGTTAAGCTCCTTTTTACATAATCGATCTAAGAAACAAACCGCTCCTTTTTATACCCAAGTTCTAGAAGATATTCTTCTCGTTGATATAGTGCCGACCGGCGGCTAATTGTGGTCTGAATTCCTTTAGTAATTTGTTTAGCTTTTGAAATAGTTGTGTAGCAAAAGCATCGATTAACTTCATCAACCACTATCGCTGCAATTTCGTCGTGATAGATTCGATACATACAATCACTCCATTTTTATTTTTCCGCTATCCAATAAATAGAGATACAGCAAGCCTGTATCAATGTATTTTTGATCCATGACTTCTGCAACTCTACTAGGAGTCAATCCTAAGGAAAAGAGCGATATAGCACGCTCTATTTCCTCTTTGGACCAAATCCACTTTGCATTTTCTAATATCAAAATCCGATCCTCTTTATTTATAAGGATCATCTTCCGGATCTTCGTCAACTGATTGTTCATCTGATTCAGAATCTTCATTTTCCGGCTGTTCGTTTTCGGGCTCTATTTCGTCTTCTGAGGCGTTCTCTATTTCTTCTGATTGATTAGCTGTTTCTTCTTTTGGCTCCTCGCTGTCGCTTTCTGAGGGTTCAGAACCAGCATCAGCCTCCAAATCAGTTTCATTTGCATCCTGAAAAACAACTTCACCTCGAACTTTATTCCATGCATCAGCAAAAGGAGCGAAATGTTTTCGAGCTTTTTCGATCTCGGTCAATAGGGCGGCGTCAGACATTTCGTAAGCATCAGCTACTTCTCCTAGATCGTCGCCCTGGTCTAACCGAGAGATAACATCACGAGGATTAATGATTCCTGGGAATTCAATTGAATTAGATTTCATGATGTATTCATCAATCAAATCTTTATCAACTTTCTTCTCGATTTCTCGAATATCGATGTTGCCTTTTCCATCAACGTCTAATTGAGTTTGTTCTGTTTCCTTCATTTCGGCTGTGCCGTCAGAATTGACTATCCATTCCTGAACTGGTTTGTTCGTGCTACGATCAAATTTCTGAGTGTAAGAGTAATGATCCGGCAGCATTGCTACGACTACTGTTTTTCCCGATAATTTTCTCAAGTCCTCATATTGCCCATCTAAAGAACCGTTTTTTACTTCCAAGGTAATTTTTGTCAAATCCTCGCTTGCGATATTTATTGATTTGATTGTTGGTTTAAATTCAATTGACATTTATTTGCCCTCCTAATAATTAGTTGCGTCTTTCCAGTGATAATCAAAATTTTTTGTAATATACGGATCTTTTTCATTTAGTGATTTAGTGACTCCTTGAGTGATCACTTTGAAATCATTCTTCCGGATCACTACAGCCTCGACCGGATGTTTGTAAAAAATCGCGAATAGCCTGAAACGTAGTTTGTTCGCTTGATCTATTCCATACATCCCAAAACTATTTTTCACGTCAATCACATGTAGCCAATTTTCATCATGATCTTTAATAATAAAATCTGGTGAATAAGCAATTTGCGTAATCTTGCCGCCTTCCGGGAGTTCCGTTAATTCAGTCAATTTAAAACGTGGATGTACCTCAAACGGCAATCCGCAGTCCTTTACAAAACGCTGGTAAAACAACGCCTCTTTTTCTGAGTCAAATTTGTAGCCGTCAATGACTACCTTTTTTCCTCGCTTATTTAAAGCTGTTGGGCTATTCCCCATCTAAATATCCTTTCCGCATCCAAGCTTGATTCGCTTTCTTGGGCGCCTGTTTCTTCTTCGGTTCAATTTTAGTTCTAACCATTTTTCTATCTGTCCTATCAATCAGTTCTACAACCTTGCCGCCACAAGTTAAGGCGACAGCTTCGGCCATCTCGTAATCGTCATGTTTCTTGGCGTGAACCGAGCTTGGTCTACCGTTTCCATGTTCATCGAGATAACACTCTTTCTTTACGACAAAACTCAAATCGGATTCCTCCTTTTATCAGATGTCTCTTTAAATCGAAAGGCACTTAGTTTATCGTCAGCTTTGGCACCGTTCATCATTCGGGAATAAATTCTTTCACCGTATAAAGTCAGAATTTGTTTTGAATTTAAATTACTGGTAAATATCGTCGCCTTTTCCAGACGAGCTTCGGCCAATGATTGTAATGTTTCAATGACAAATGGTGTCGGTTTTGTTGGGTTCTCTGCTGTTCCCAGTTCTGCTCCTAAATCGTCGATCACACAAACATCCATCTTTTTGATTTCGGTCATTAACGCTCCGCGGATTGACTTCCGAACTTCATCGTCATTGATGGCTACACGTAATTGCTCAAGCAGTTCTCGAAAATTAATGATCCCTACAGTTCGCTTATAATTGGATTTCTCCAATACTTCAAAGATGATCGCTGCTGCTAGATGTGTTTTGCCCGCACCTGGATTACCAGTAAAGATCACATGAAGGTTTTCGTTGTTAAGAATTTTATTCATCCAGTTTTGAGCTTTAAATTTTGCTTGTTGCGTTTCTTGGTCCATCACTTTGTAACTTTCGAAACTACTCCGCCAAACTTTCGTATCAGTTACGATGGAATTCTTTATCATTTTTAATTCGGCAGCTTTTTTCACTGATTCATCAACAATGACTTGATTCTTTTCGCTGTTACGTTTGGTCATTTCCCGGTGGCCACAACCTGGTGCAACACAAACGGGCGCGCATCGTTCTGATCCATCTTTATTTTTGTTTTCCCATTTAAGCATTGGCTCACCACATTTTGGGCAGGCACCAGCTTCAATTAAAGCTCCAAATCGTCTTGTAATTCCTTCGATCAAAAATCATCACCTGATTCTTTCCATTCGCTCGGTTGCGAATTTGATCTTTTATTTTGTTTCCTTGTTTCATTTTTTCTTTCTAACGCAATAACATCATCCAGTGATTTAACACCTTGCTTTTCCCACGAACGAAGAATGCTTTCTGTGTATTTGAAATTTGAAGCATTTCCTTTGGCGGAAATTTTCAATGCTTCAACGACTAATTCAGGAGATAAATCATCGGACCAGTATTGAAGGTTTTCAACCATGAAGGAATTAATCATTCCGAAAACTGATTCGTATGCTTTTACGACTGATTTGAAAGGCGAATTATTTTGCTCCTCTACTACTACAACATTATTCTTATCATTCTTTTCATTCTTGTTAGTTGTTAGCTGACTGTTAGGCGTCTGTGAGGCGACTGTTGGCTGTTCTGTTAGCTCTGAATTTTTTTCTTGATAAATCCCCCAATTAACAATAGTTATCAGCCTATTCTGCTTTGTTGATTGGTTTGTTAAAAAATCGTACTTTTCAAATCTTTTCAGTGCAGTACGAATGTTCTGCAAAGAGATACCTTTTCCGCATTTTTTTCTTATACTTTCGAGTGATGTGACAAATTGACCGGGTTTAGCTTTATAAGGAACGCCTTGCCACTCCCACTCTTTTTCTTCGTGATTGGCCATCGACAAAAGAGTAATCAAAATCACCTTCTGCTCTGGTGATGATTCCAACCAAATCGGTTTTTCTAGTAGTTGACGGTAAAGCTTAATCCATCCACCGGTCATGAAATCACCACCTAAGCTATATAGACAGGAACACCAACAAGCTGCTGGGTTTCTTCTTTGAATTGTTTTTCGATACTATTTGAATCGGATAGATGAAGAAGCCAAACTTCTTGTAGCCGATCCGATTTATTAGCCTTAATAAATTCTTTCGTTTGATTGAAATCGAAGTGACTCTCTAACAAGCGAGTTTTTCTTTTTAGATCAAAGCCGGCCGTCATCTTCTCGTCGATTACATCTTTTGAATAATTGGCCTCAATCATCATGTGTGTCACATTTTGAAATTTATATTTTACGTAATAAGAATCCGTAATGAACACCAGTCGATCACCAGAAGTATTGTCAACCAAGAACCCGCAAGGCTCTGCAGCATCGTGCTCGGTTTGGAACGGCGTCACGTACCAAGTCCCAATCATTTTTGTTTCTTTATATTTCAAAAAACTAAAACGATAATAGTCATTAGCATGTAAATGTAAAATCGGATCTTCTGACAACCCTTTAAAGGTTCCCATTGTTGAAAAAAACTCTATTGATGTAGAATCAATGAACTGCGGTACATATTTACAGTGATCGCGGTGTTCATGACTTATTAGGCAACCGACTACTTTAGAGAAATCGAACCTCATTGCTTGTTGAACTTTTTTATATTGGACCCCCGCTTCAATGATCAATTGAGTATTGCCGTCATCAATCAAATAGCTATTGCCTGAACTACCCGATCCAAAGCTTTTAATTTTAAGCATATGGATCAGCGTCCTCTGCTTGATCTGGTTCAATATAAGGCGACTGCTCTGGTTCGTTGTTAATTTGAGAATCGTCAATTATATCTACAGGTTTCGGGTCAAACACTTCACTGTTAGCCTTTTGATCAATCTCATCAATGATCTCAGCTTCTTTTCTTTCGTTTTCGTCCTGATATTCGTTGGCTGTTGTATTGTTGATTGCCTCAATCAGTAGATCGCTATCGTCGCTAGTATTAACAAATGCTTTAGCAGCACGATTGATCACTGTACGTTTTGCCATTTCCTGTGGGAAATCATTCTGAACATTTTTAGTTTTTGCTTTGCTCCAAGACTTATCGATCTCTTTTTTTGTCATGGTAGTAAGTACTCGTTCGCCATCAGCTTTTTCAATAATGCAATACGCTCCGATGATTTCGTTATCCCGGTTAGAAAAAGTCGTTTTGTGGTTCTTTAGAGTTTCACGCCCGTCAATAATTTCAATATCGAATTCATCACCTTGGTAGATGACGTTTGCCCAAATGTCTTTTACTTCTTTCAGTTTTTTTAAAACTGTTTGAGTCCCAAAATATGACCGGGTCAGTTTTAAAGTTTGCCCATAAGGTATGAAGTAGCACTGTGTTTTTGATGGATTCAACCCCTGAACAACCATATCAAGCAATGAATTAGCAATAGATTCTTTGGTGCATTTTTCTAGTAGATTCCCTGATGATGAGTTAGTCATTGCAAAGAATGCTGATTTTAGAGCGTTTGCCGGACTATAATTTTGTGGTAATGAAAGCCCCTCGTTCTGCATAGCTGCTACTTTTTGATTCACCTGATCTGTAATGTCTTTTTGCAATAGTGCTGGCGTATTTTGATTTGTCATTATTTTTCATCCTCCCAAAGTAAGCGATATGGTTCTTTTTGTGCGCCCATCATGTAAATTGGATATTTTTCAGCCCATTGAGAAAAACCTAAGTTTGACAGTTTCACTTCAACATCTTCATAAATAGTTTCTGGATCTTCGAACACTCCCAGAAAAACTTTTTCATGGTTTACCACTACATAAACAAACATTTTCATTTTCTATACCTCAACTTTCAGTTTTTCATCTTCGGTTACTTGCAGTTCAATCATCTGTCCTTCGATCGGCTGCAGCGCATTAACCGATTCAGCATTATCAACAAACACTGGCATAGTGATCCCGATTTCTCGAGACAATGTACGGATAATATCCAAATCACAATTGATTCGTGCGCCATTGTTTAAGCCGCTGCTGTATTCAATACCTTGATAAGTGGCTTCGCACATTTCTTTGATACCTTCGTTTTTCTGAACATCGAACAGTTTCCATTTAACGATTGAGAACAGTTTGTTAATCGATTCTTCAATTCGTTTCACCTTGCGGCGAGTAAATTCCTCGATCAGCCACAATTGTTTTTCGACTAATTGATTTTGATTCTTCAAATCTTTGTCCTGGTCTTTTAGCTTGGCTAAACGATCGTCATAGGTTTTGATCATGTCAAATTTTTGAAGTTCCTGGTTTAGACCGGCGAGTATTTCTTTATCCGACTGAATCTCAGCAGATAACTTATCTTCTTCAGCATTGGTATCTTTCGCAGTTGCAAGCTCCATTGCTTTTTCAAGCTGAGTGTTATCTGCAATAATGTCGCGATAGATTTGCGAATCCTCAAACTTACCTTGCTTATTTTTCTGGAAGATCAAATCATTATTAATTTCGTCTAAACGCGAGTCTGATACTTCAAGTTGTTTCCTCTTTTCGCTGATCTCTTTTTGAAGGGGAATGATCTCAGCCTCTAATTTTTTCGCATCCTCTTTCGTTGCTTTACCAACTTCAACATTCTTTTCTAAACGCTCCGCTTTATTCTTGTTAAACTCAGACACCATTTTTTCAATCTCGGTGGATGGTAAATTTTGGCCGCAAGTCGGACAGGTCTTTTGATGCTCGTCAAAATCTACAGCTTTGATTTCCTTGTATTTAGCTAGATGTTCCTGGAGAAAATCTCGCTTTTCTTTCAACACTTCTTGCATCCTGTACTCTTTAGCTTCCAAAGAAGAGACATCCATACGCAACGAGTTAACTAGCGCTTGCTGACTATTAAAATCTTCTTGTAATGTGGAAGTTGCGGCAAAAGCATTCGTTTGGAATTTCGTCTTTTCATCTACAAGCTTTGCTCTTAGGTCAGCTTGCTTCTGTTTCAGTTCGTTTAATTCGTGATTTACTGTGCCAGCTTTGACATCTATTAACCAAGATTCTTTTTCAGCAATCATTGCACTCATATCAGCAATGTTTTTCTCTAATGCCACCTTGTCTTCTGTCAAACCAAGTTGATTTTTTATGTCAGTGACTTCTTGAATTCGTGCAGGCATGCCGTCAATGTCTGACTTAATATCTGATTTTTGGCCTTTAAGGATTTTCTTCATCTCTTCGATGGTATGATCACCAATGAATTCATTGATTTCTTTAAGTTCATCATCTTCTCTGATGATCTGCTCGTCTGTTAAATCAGTAAGACTAATCAAACGCTCACGCCGATCTTTCCAGTTCAGTGTCATAAAAAAAGACGAGTTCGAGAGCATTTGTAGCGTAGGTTCGCCGCCTAATTTTTCAAGATATGATTTCCAGTCCTTTTCTTTGATCGGTACTGTATCGATAAAATATCTCGTGCTGTCACTGCTACGAGTCTTTTCAAGCTCACCTTTTTTCGCGGTCCATTTTTCCTCCTGAATTCGTTTGAGAACCGTCACTTTTCCATCAACGATCATTTCGGCTTCAATTGTTGGCTCCAAACCTAGAAGCTCTTGATTCTGCTTATCACGAGGCTTCGGATTAAGCTTTGCTCCTGTGGAATCTTTTCCAAAGAATAGCCACTGCAGACCGTCAGATAATGTTGTTTTGCCTAAACCGTTACGACCACTAACAACTGCAGATGTACCGTTCAGTACAAGCTCAAAGGAATCTAATCCCTTGAAATTTTTGTAAATGATTTTATTGATTAAAATATCAGTCATCAGATTTCCCCCTTAAAAATACTGTTCAAAGCATTTCGAAAGTCCTCAGGGGTTTCAATTACAAAAGTGTGCGCAGGTTTTTCTTCGCTTTTCAAGTAGTCATCGAAGGTTACTTCTCCTGCAGCAATATTTCGTAATGCCGAACAACCATTGCAATCACAACCTTTTGAATTTTCTGCGTCTCTTGCAAGAGCATCTTGTATTGCTAAGTAGTTAGCTGCTTGACTCATTGAACCTCCGACAGAAAGGACTTGAGTTTCTCCTTCGCTCTCCGGGCTTGTATACGCTAAAACGAGTCCTGCTTTTGTTCCATTAACTAGCTGTTGAAGTTCTTCGATATGTTGTTCGATCATTTCATTATTTGTTTTCATGTGGTATATTCTCCTTAGATAAACGTTTTTTATTTGCCTGCTTCGGTTGCCCCCGAGGTAGGCTTTTTTGTTTGATGTGTATAAATAATCTGATTTTTTTTCTGTTCCTTTTTAGCAAAAGTTATTGCATTAACTTTCTGCATATACTCTTTGCGCTTAACGCTCGTAGTGCCCGGTTTAGGCATCGTTTTTAAGCGCCCTTGTTTTCTTAGAGAAAATATTTTTCCACGTATAGTTTCGGTATTTCTTCGACCTTGAAGTAAGTTCTGTAGTTTAGGGTAGTTATTGACGAATCCATTATCATCGAATGTCACATTCTCTAGGATCGCTTGTTCTTCCCAGTCAAGCCAATGTCCAGAAATATCTAATTCCCCTAATTCTTTCAAAAGAAAGATTCTGCTATCAATTGATTTTTTACTTCTGCCAAGAAGGTTGGCTATTTCTTTATTCGACGAACCTCGTTTTTTCATGTAAATAATTTTTTTGTCTTCTAATTCCGAGTAGTGCCTTCTATACAAGTCGAATTGGAGTGTCATATCTATTTTTGGTAAACTACCGTCCTTTCTCCACTTTGAAATTCGGCGTTTGAAAACACGCTCGCTTACTTTTATTTCTTGACAAAGTTCTTCTAAATTTAGAATTTGATTTGTCTCTGCAAACAAGGCTTTTTGCTTTATAACCTCCAAAAAATCCTCGTCAGTCTTCATAGGTGGTAAGTCCCCGATTGAGCGCAATATGACAATTTGTCTTTTTAAAGCAGGTTCTGTTCTACCCATATCGGATACCAGACTAGAATAATTTTTGACGTTGCCATACCAATCAAATTTCACATTAGCGATTAAATAATTCGTTTCTTCTTCGGTCCATAGTTTAGCTACCAATTTGATCACCTCCCGCTAGTTCTACTTCTCAAATCAAACTCGAACTCCTCAGTCAAAAGTAAATTCCCACCTACACCAGCAATCAGTAAGATTTTGATCCATACCGGTATGAATCCGGTTGTCGCAGCACCAACGCCGATCATGGCCATAAGAAGAGTTAATCGTCGTATCCAATAAATTTTTTTCATTGTTTGTCCTCCTAACCTAGTAATCGTGAGAAATTATTCTCGATGAAATCTAGAGTTTTTGATTTTAAAAAAATGTACTTATCTCCTCCGCCTTTTTCGTAATGAACAAATCCTCCATGCCTAATGTCTAGGTGCCTTTTAAACTTTGGATTTTTCAAGACCTCATCTACTACCCATTTTTTAGATCTGTTCAAACGATCGGCAACTTCTTCGAGCGTCATTGTGTCTCCTAAATCATTTGCTTTTTTCAATTCCTCGTATTCAATTTTTGCGATTATTACACAATCTTCAGGTATTGGGATTTTAGCTTCCAAATACTGCATCACGTCTCGATCCTCCTTACTACAGAAAAAACAAACTAGTTATTTAAATGGTTAAATCGTGTTTTTCTTCATAATAACGAGTAAACTCGTTTTTAGTTCCAAAAAAAATATCAGTTGGATTTACTAAGTAAATTTGTGGAATCATTTGAACATACTTCTGCTTTACTTTACTTGAATCGTTCTCCCAACTAGCAACAGTTTGTGGATGAACACCAAACTTTTCAGCTGCTTCCCTCTGAGATAACCCGACTAAAACACGCGCAGCCTCCAGTGAAATTTTTTTACTCATTTGCTTACGCCTCCTTTCGATAAGACAACTATAAACGAGTAAACTCGTTTAGTCAATATTTTTATCGTTATTTTCTTAAAAAAACGAGGTTATTTTAGAATATCTCTCTTGAAAAAAACGAGAAAAGTCGTTAGAATTCAATTATCGATTAAAAGAAAGGAGCTTCAAATAACATGGGCAGACCTCCAATCAGTAGTTTTGAAAAACAGCTTAGAAATGAGATATCAAATAATTTGAAGAGCATTACGAGGGGCATGACTCAAGCGCAGATTTCAGAACTCACAGGAATACCTACTTCTACTCTCTCAGGATATTTTGCAAGAAGATCAACGATCAAAGAAGAAAACTTAACTAAGATCGCAAAAGCCTTTAATGTAGACAAAGCTGACATTGATCCTAGACATTCCAGAAACTATGATTTCATTGATCTGAAAAAAGAAATTGTTGAAGAGTTAAACGAGGCTAAAAAAGGTATTACAGGTGATGATTTCATGAGGTTAGCGGATAAAGCTAATTCTATGGGCATAGGTCTATCTTCAATGACTACGGATAGAGGAAATTCAATTACAGCTTTGTATCACGATGCGCATGATTACAATTATTTTGATGCAAATATTTCTGCTGGCGCTCCTTCTACTGTTGAAGCATTTGAAGAAGATCATATTGAACAAATTGCCATCCCTGACATGCTCATGGGGAAATATGCAGGATGTTCAGATATATTTTTCACAACTATAAATGGGGAGTCTATGAACAATGTGATCCCGAATAGATCAATGGTCGCTGTAAAAAAGATGGATTCTGTTTACGATTTGGAAAATAATGACATCGTAGTTTTTAGTAACGATAATGAATTTTCTATCAAACGATTCATCAATGACAAGGCGAATGAAAGAATCATTTTCAGACCAGACACAAATGACATTTCATTCACTGATGTTGTGGTTAGTTACTCAGAGGCCGAAAATTTAGTGGTTTACGGAAAAGTGATTGTTTATGTGGTTCAGGTTTAATAGACAAAAAAATACGATTCCTACCCCACCAAGAGTCAGAATCGTACTGAGATAAAACCTAAACAATAGGTTCTTTCGCATGCCTATTGTATCAAAATGAAAGGATTGATTCAATGTGGCAAATTTTGTAAAACGAGGGAAATCATGGCAATATGAAATTTCTTATAAGAAAAAAGATGGTAAATATGCAAAACTGCGCAAAAGCGGATTTCGTACAAAAGCCGATGCCAAAGCAGAAGCTGCTGAAATGGAGTTAGAGTTGCATAAGGGATACAACCCAGATATGAAGAATATGCTAGTTTCGGATTACTTCGCAACCTGGATGAAGAACTATAAAAAAGATGAAGTCTCGGAAAGGACTTATGGATGTTACAGAGATACCTTAAACAATATAAAAAAGTACCTACCAACGACTTCACTCAGTGATTTAACAAAAAAAGACTATCAAGAAATGCTAAACGAATTTGCTGAAACTCATGCCAAAGCTACCACAAAAAGATTCCATACTCATTTTAGAGCTATGATGCTCGATGCTTTAGATAATAAAATTGTACTTAATGATGTAACCCGAAAACCTGTAATTAAGGGGAAAGTAGAGACGAAGAAAGCCAGCGAAAAGTTTTTGGAACTGGTTGAGCTGAAAAGATTGATTCGTGACTTTGAAGGAAGATTAGATCCAAGGTACACCTCTCCTTATCTAATTATTTTGGGAAGTGCAACTGGAGCTAGATTTTCAGAACTAGAAGGTTTGACTTGGGATGATATTGATCTCGATAATCAACTAATTGACATAAATAAAACATGGATACTTAATCAAGGTTTCGCGCCGACAAAGAATCTGTCGTCAAATAGGATTATTGACATTGATAATCACACTAATGATTTACTGAAAAATTATAAGAAGGAACAGAAAGAATTGTTCGAAGAGTTAAAAATCGATAATGAGAGCAACTTGGTTTTTTTCAATTACCGGGATGGAGTCATTTCTTCCAATGCAGTTAATAAAGAATTGAAAAAAGTACAGGGTCAATTGGATATCAAGCAACCTATTACTTTTCACGGTCTGCGCCATACCCATGCTTCGATTTTACTCACACAAGAAATAGATCTAATATCCATTGCTGAACGGTTAGGTCACAAAGATACATCGGTTACTCAAGAAGTTTACTCGCATATTTTGGATGAATTAAAAAGGAAAAATCGTCCAAAAATAGCACGAGCGATTGATAACATTTACCATTTTGAATCATACAAAAATTGTGATATTGGAAAAAATGTTGAGACAAATTTTGTGCCAAAACTTTTAAAAGCTGATACTGTATGATTTTAATGAATCCTGATTTAATCACGCTTTTTCTATCTGATTCCACCTATTATTACAGTGAATAATTTCTCCTGTGATGTACATTCAGCAAAAAATCTGTTCGTTGACCTAAAAATCAACGAACAGATTTTTTTATTTCTCTGAAGCAGACAGTTCTTTCACATCCAAAGTGTTCCACCGGTCTCACAGGTAACACAAGGGATCAACCAACGCTTTTCTCTGACTTGACTATAAAACTGGCGATCCCTCCTTCTTAGACGGAGAAGCCCATCCGTTCCTTCACCTTCAACATATTTTCTCTGCTAGTCATTTTTTCTAATAATAAGAAGGCGACATCCAATGACGTTTCTGGTGAAGAGGAGGTGATGATGTTCCGATCTTTGACGATCCTCTCTTCTCTTTTGACTTTCACGCCCATTTCTTCCATCTGGTCTTGCCGCGGATTATTTTTGAAGCGATACGTCGTGCCGAAACGATCCTTTAGCACACCGCTTTTTGCGACAGCTAGGGAGGCCACGCAAATCGAAGCAATGGGTTTGTTTTTCTGATCAAACCAGCGAATAACTGATAGAAATTCTTCATTGAACGCATCCTTATAGAAGCCGGCTTCTTCAAAACCGCCGGGTATCGCCAACGCATCAAACTCTTCCAACTGAATCTCCTTCAGTTGTTTCATGGGGATACATGAGTAGCCCCACGTACACGCTAAGGTTGGATGCATCCCCACCGAAACAAGCGAAGTTGTTCGATCGCCCTCAAATAAATTCCACCCAAAAACATCTGTAAATACACTGGCCTCATAGGATTCGAAGCCGTCGGCCAAAAGCAATAAAATTTTCTTCATAAGTGATCCCCCTTTTGTTCTACTTATGATAATGTAGAATTCCAAGATATTACAGTTGATTTATAATGTGTTTTTGCAAAAGATCTTTATTATTTAAGGTAAATAAACTAAAATAGCTAAAAAAAGAAAGGCGTGCATTCAATGGATGAAACGGATAAAAGAATTCTCGCATTGTTACAAAAAAATGCCCGAATGTCCTATAGTGAGATTGCCCAAAAAGTTGCTTTGAGCGCCCCTGCCGTAAAGGAACACATCACAAAATTAGAGGACAAAGGAATCATCGAAAAATATACCATCAACATTAATTATAAAAAAATCGAAAAGAGCCTTACCGCTTTTATTTTGTTTGAAACGGTCAATTGTCAAGCTTTCCGTGAATTTTGTACGGACCATCCCCTCGTGCTGGAAAATTATCGGCTCGCGGGCACCTTCAGTTATTTAGCCAAAGTCGTCGCCGCGGACATGGAAGAGCTGGAACAATTCATTGACGAGACGATGGCATTTGGCCGTCCTTCTACACATCTCGTTTTTTCTTCATCAACAAATGATTTCAATGACATCAAAAAAACGCTAGAGACCTAGTCTCCAGCGTTTTTCTTTTGTTCTCTTTTATTCTTTTACTGCTTTTGGTGCCACAAGCAATGCGCACATAGCGATGCCCAATACGATGAATAGGACTGCACCGATCACGTTGCCTTTTGTCAACATTGCAAAGGCGATCGTTCCGAAAAGACTAGCAACAGTCAAGACGATGCCTGATTTTTGGATCCCTGTCAATTTGGCGAATGAATTTCTAAAACCAATCGTCAATAATAAAGAGCCTGCAAATGAAGCGATACCAAAAATAATGTGCCCAATCAAGATAAGATTTTCCATGTTTCCACCTCCCCCGTCCACTATACTAGAAAGACAAAAAGAAGACGAAAGTTGTGCTTACGTTTTTCGTCTTAACGAACCTTCGACTTACGGTTTTAACAGGACCTTTCCGATGCTTTTGCCTGTCTCGAGAAATTCATGGGCTTGTTTTCCCTCTGATAATGGAAAAATAGTCGGTTCGCTGATGGCGATCTTTTTTTCAATGAAATAGTTGAACAATCGTTGGCTGCGCATTTTCCGTTCTTCGTAACTTGTTAGGTAATCCCACAGATCTCCCGTTAACAAGCTTTTAGATTCCGACATTAATTCGACGGGGTCGATGTTTACCGGGTCGCCTCCTGCCATACCGAAAAAGACGACTTTTCCTCGATGCTGGATCAAATCGAAACTCTGTTGGATCGTGGAGCCGACACCGTCATAGGCAGTAGCGAAGGCGCCGATCACGGACTCGATCCAAGAATTTTCCCGGCTCGGAAAGACGTGCTTGACGCCATGAGACAAAGCCAACGCTTGCTTTTCAGTCGAGGAAGCAGAGCCGTACACCTCGACACCGTCCGCGACTAGCATTTGCGAAAGAATCTGACCGACTCCGCCGCTGATCCCAGTGATAAACACTTTTTCGCCAGGCGCATTTTTCCCCAGATCATGTGCCAAAAAATCAGCCGTCATTCCTTGCAGACCGATGCTTGCGGCTAATTTGCTGTCGACGCCTTTTGGCAATTGAATCACTTGTTCGCTGGGAACAGCGACATACTCGGCGTTCGCAAAAGGAACATCGACAAACAATACGGTCTCTCCGACTTTTTGACTGGTCACCTTGGCGCCGATCTCCACGACTACGCCTGCCCCTTCATACCCATTGATGTAGGGTTCGTGCTTTTCAATGTGGTATTCCCCGCGGCGACGGTAAATATCAGCAAAGTTCAACCCGATATACTCTACTTTTACCAATACTTCCTCTTCCTTCAGAATAGGCGCAGGGAGTTCGCCATATTGCAGAACTTCGCTGCCACCAAAGGTTTCAAAATACAGTGCCTTCATGGTCAACAACTCCTTCGATCATTTTTTCAAATATACTATGACGCGCGTTTTTCAGCAAAGAATCCGATTGCATTTCACTAGGCCCTCTGATAAATTTGAAGGATCACAAGAATAGAAGGGAGTTAAAAAAATGAAGCTAGTCACATTGCCGCAAGCGTTGTCCGTGTATCAAGTCGCTGACTTAAAAACCATCGACGTCACACAACAGCCGCTCTTCATAGGCGTCACAGACGAAGAAATCTCACTCGTTTCTGCCACCGACCGCGTTCCTGCTGATACGCTCAATCGGGAGGATGATTGGCGAGGTCTCAAGATCGAAGGCGTTTTAGATTTTAGCCTGGTAGGAATCTTGGCAAAAATCGCTTCTTTGCTGGCCGACGCTCAAATCAGCATTTTCGCGATCTCTACGTACAATACGGATTATATTTTAATCAAATCTGATCGTTACGACGATGCCGTTGCCGTTTTACAAGAAGGCGGCTATACGGTCGTGAAGTAAAAGGAGCAGCTCTCTGCTCTTTTTTTTGTGGAATTATCATTTTTTTCCTTTTCTGGTCCTTCAGCCGAACAAAAATAGGACTTTGGTTGGACGTAACGGAGACCTTTTTCTTTTATTATGAGAGTGTAGTAATAAATCGAAAAGAAAAACGACGAGCACCGACGAGCAACTTTGGGGGAGATTCGTTGATTGGACTATGTGCCGCAACAATTCGAGGAGGAACGAATATGAAAAAAAATGGGTTGGATATCACCGTGTTGATTTTAGGGATCGCTTGTATCGGGTTGCTTACAGTCAATCGTTCAATTTTTCGTCCTGTATGGAAAACAAGTTTTCGTACAGAGTTAAAAGAAGTGAGAAGAGAAGTCAACAGTGACTTGAAAGACAGCAAAGACGAAATGAAAGAGGCTTCCAAAGAAGTCAAAGAAGAATTAAAGGCGAGTCGGAAAGAAATACAGGAAGAAATGAAAGATTCTAGAAATGAACTCAAGGAATCCTTGCTCTCTTATTAAAAAAGAAAAAGACCTCCATGAATCGTGAGGATCTCAAGCGCTAGAACATGCTGACGCTTGAGGGACCCACGATTGGGAGGTCTTTTTTATTCGACTTGCTGGCGCAGCTTCTGCCTTCTCTCCGTTTGGAAGAAAATGGTCGAGAGTGTCATTAAAATGGCTCCGACAAACAGGCAGCACTTTAGGATGTTCATAATTTTCGCATCTGCTAAAAAGCCTATGTAGGGTAGATAAAAGTGCGGTCGGCCGATCAGGTTCCGCTCATGGACCATCCCCATCTCTGCTTTGACAGCACTGTCCCCTTTGACAAAATAGCCGTCGATTTTGTGATCCACCGCTAAGACACGCCGTGTTTTGATCGACTTCCCTTGATTTTCATAATACGTGATCGTATCCCCTACATGAATCGGGTCCATCACGTCTTTGACAAAAACCAATCCGCCTTTGTGGTATTCTGGCACCATTTTGTCATCAGAGACGACATAGGGTGTCACATTCAGCAATTTTGGAATAACAATTGTTAGGACAGCCAGGACAAACAGAAGAAAAATCAAAACAGCATATACAACTGTTATTTTTTTATTTTTAAGCACGTGTTTCACGCCTCCTTTAGAAAGAAAATACCTTAGTATCATCATAGCACATTCATCAAAAAAAGCTATTTTTTATAGGACTATTGAAGAAAATTCTGACTATTTTTTGACTAATTCTGCCAATATGTTACTATTATTGTAGCTAAATACGCTAAATATTTTCTTTTTTCAATGAAAGGGTGTTCTACCATTATCTTCCGGGCTGGGAAGGATCGAGACTTTCGATCCCTTAAAAAAACAAATTTACTTTTAATAATATTTGTTATTTTAACGACGTTTTCACTTATTACTTTTAAAATTACAAGTGAAATTAAAAAAACAAATGTTACCACATTGAATGAACGATGGACCTTTATCGTCAAGGACCATTCGGATCACTACATCTTCGGCAAGACGGAACAGCGCTTAAAAAATGTACACCCGAACAATCCCCTCGTTATGCAGCAGCATTTAGAGACAAAGCTGAAGGACCCGCAGTTAGTCGTCCGTACAAACCATCAGTGGCTCTCTGTTTTCGTAGGGGAAACGCTGATTTACAAATACAGCGCCACGGATGCCCAGACAGAGCCGGGGCTCTTGCAGACGACGATCCGTCTGCCTCATGATTATTACCAGCAGAAATTACGAATCGTCACGAAAACACCTTATGAATATTACGCCGGCATTCCCGCGCAAGTATTCATTGGAGAAGCCGCGAAGGTCAATCGTTTCTTCATTCTTCGTTCTCTGCCGCAGTTTTTACTGCTGATCGTCTGCTCGTTGTTGATTGCCTTATTGGTGGCCTTATTCCTTTCAAAACCGAAGGAATCAAAAAAAGCCAGCATCGGCTCCCTGCTGCTGATCGGCTTTACTTTGCTGGTGGGGATGCAATCCCTCGTGTTGAATGTTCCCGCGAGTACATTATTAGGACCAAGGGTGTCCTCGATTCTTTACAATCTGACGTCGATCCTTATTCCGGTCTTTCTAACGAACTACTATTTGCTGAGAACGAAAAAGTACCATCACTATTATCTCTACGGCGTGGGATCACAGGTCTTTTTATTAGTGTTTGGTCTATGTTGTCTCGCGATGGGTAAGCTATCTTTGCCGATCGCCGTACAGATTTTTAGCGGCTTCAACGTCTTTATGACCTTGTATACGTCGGCGATCGCCTTGGCAGAATCTGCCGATCATAATCGCTTCTACACGATTTGTTCGCCGGGTATCATTATGGCGGCCTTCATCCATTGTTTCTTTTACATTCAGCTCTTTGCAGGTGCCGCGAATTTAACGACGGATTGGCCGTTGATCTTGTTCAGCGGATTGATGCTGCTGATCGCCGGGTATCAAGTCGAGGAAGACCTCGCCTTCATCAAACAGCAGCGTCTTTTGCAACAAGAATCCCTGCAGCAGCAGCTAAAGGCAACAGAGAAGCAGAAAAATCTATTGGCGACCTTTAAGCTACTGGCTGAAAAGGAGGCTGAAAGCAGCGACCAGCCTGTAGGATTGAGTCCTTTGCTTCAGCAGATGCGGGACTATTACCATGGAGAATTTCAGCGACAGGCGAAATTCTTTTCTTGCCAATTGACAGTCGATCGAGAAGCCGCTCTGCTGGAGGACGACGACTTGTTCCTATTTATCCAATTGTTCGAGAAATTCCTGAAGGAAACGAGCTTTGGCACGATCGACATCGTCATTCGGCAAGAACACACGCAATTGATCATCGAAAGCAACACCAGCGCCTTTACGCGTCATTCGTTTGACGAATCCGTAGAGACAGCCTCTACGAATGATTCTCATCATGAACTGGAGCAAGCCGTTCTGCGTTCCAACGGTGAGTGGCATTGGCAGAGCAATGAGAAGCGTCAATATTTCAAAATCATTTTAGCTTTATAATTAAAAAGACTCAGAAACGCCTTCATTGAATCGAAGGCATTTCTGAGTCTTTTATCGTTCTATTTTTGCGCTTTCGCTTTCTGCGAACGTTAAAACATCCTTTTCACTGAATTGATTGCAGTCGCCCTTTACTGAATGCTTCAATACTGAAGCGGCAGTCGCAAATTCAATGATTTCTTCTGGTGAACGCTCTTTCAAAAGCCCGTGTAGGATGCCGCCGGTAAAGGCATCGCCTCCACCGATTCGATCAACGATCGGATCGATCATGTGCTGCTTAGAGGTGTAACAGACCCCTCCAGAAAACAAGGTCCCTTGCAGTTCATTTACACTGCTGGAATGAACCTGGCGGTGCGTAGAGTAAAAGGCTTTGATGGTAGGATACATCTCCTGCATTTTTTGATAATAGTAGGTGATACTCGCATCCGTCTCTGGAATACCCAGTAAGTGGATCGCATCCAGTTTGCCTGCGGAGCAATAGTCAACGAGGGGCAGTATCTTTCTTAGGAACGCCCCGGCTTCCTTTTGTGTCCATAGATTTTTACGGTAATTGCTGTCAAAACTGATGTTACAGCCAGCTTTTTTGGCCTGTTGGACCAATTCGAGGGTCAACTGCTGCCAGCTTTCTGACAATGCCGGTGTGATACCGGAGATGTGGAAAATGTCTGCTCCGTCAAACAATTCAGGGCCCACCCATTCTACTGCAGCCATTTGGGCAAAAGCAGAGGTGCTCCGATCATAGATGACCTTAGTGCCACGCTGACTGACGCCTTGCTCGACATAATAGCTTCCTAATCTGCCGTTGCCCTTCAACAGGTACTCTGTTCCAACACCATAGCTTCTCAAGTGCTGAGTGACCGCCTCCCCGAAGCTATTGTCCGGGATCTTGCTGGCAAACTGGACCTGATGACCGTAATTGGCTAAAGAGACGGCAACATTTGCTTCGCCGCCTCCGTAAAATACGTCAAATTGATGGGCTTTATTAAGGCGCGTCCCTACCTCAGCAGATAGACGCATCATGATCTCTCCTAGGCAGACGACCTTAGCCATTTGCTTTGCCTCGAATCTCCGCCAGCTTTGCCGCATAGTGCTGTGCGATTTCCGTGACCTGTTCAAAATCACCTTTCGCGGCTGGTGCCAACAGATTTCCGCCGACGCCGACAGCTACGACACCTGCTTCGAACCACGTCGCCATGTTTTCTAGATTTACCCCGCCTGTCGGCATTAAATTCACATGGGGCAACGGCGCTTTGACTGCTGAAACCATGCTCGGACCGCTGACACTGCCAGGGAAGAGTTTGATGATATCTGCTCCGCTTTTCAACGCCTGCTGAATTTCAGTGATCGTCATGCAGCCCGGCAAATAAGGAATCTGGTACAAATTGCATATCTCCGCAGTTTCCTGATCAAAACTCGGGCTGACGATGAACTCTGCACCTGCCATGATCGCTAATCGCGCAGTCATGGCATCCAGGACTGTTCCAGCGCCAATGACCGCCTCTTCTTCTCGGTCACGATAGGTTTCGGCTAGCTCTTGGATCACTGCTTGCGCATTCGGAACCGTAAACGTCACTTCGATCCCTTTGATTCCCCCCGCAAGGATCGCCTCACTTGCCTGAACCGCCTCGGTGTGATCTTTGCCTCGAACGACAGCGATCACTCCGGCTTTTTCTAAACGCTTTAAGATTTCCATTCGTTTCATGTACTTCTTATCCCCTATCCATTCAGCAAGGCGCGTTCCAAAATGGCCCCCGCTTGATGCTGTCCTTCTAGATTTTTTTCCCCTGAGAATTTCAACACACGATCCATGTTCGTGATCACGACGATGATCATGGTCTCTTTTCCTTGGCTGTGGATATAGTCCAGATCCATTTTGGCGATCTTGGTATCGGCGGTTACTTTGTCTCCAGCTTTTACAGCGACGTCGAAACCTTTTCCATCCAAGGTGACCGTATCGATCCCCATGTGGACAAGGACTTCTACGCCATTCGCCGTTTTGATGCCGATCGCATGTTTTGAAGGGAAGACCGTTGTCACGGTTCCGCTGACTGGTGCATACACAACGCCATCTACGGATTTGATCGCAAAGCCATCCCCCATCATTTTGCTTGAAAATACTTCATCTGGAACATCTTCTAATGGCACATAGCTGCCTTTCGCTACTGAGTGCAGATTCACTTCGTTCGTGAATTCTTCTTCTTCGCCCTCTTCTGCTGGAACGAGCATATACGTGATCACGAATGAAGAGATCAGCGCGATCAAAATGCCTAAAACCGCGAAGATGAAGTACTGCCCGATATACGCTGGCAGACTGAAAATACTAGATAAAATGTAGCCGTAGATACGAACGCCGAAGAAACTGATAAACGCTGAAGCGACAGAACTACCGATCGTCGCAGCGATAAATGCTTTTTTGTATTTAGATAAGATCCCGAACAATGCCGGTTCTGTGATCCCCAGCAAACCAGAAACAGCCGAAGACAAGACTAGAGATTTTTCTTCTTTTGATTTTACTTTCGTATAGATCGCTGCTGTTGCCCCAGTGATCGCCATGTTTGCCATAAACATCATCGGCATCAGCATGTCATACCCTTGGTTGGCAAAGTTTTGCAACGCGATCGGTGTCATTGCATGGTGCAGTCCCGTAAAGATGGCGATTGGACGAATCGCTCCCACCACGACACCCGCTAAGACAGGCGAGATCGAGAACAACCACGCAACACCCGCAGCCAATAGGTTTCCTAAATGAATACTCAGGGGTCCAATGATCGTCAATGTAACCAAACCTGCGGCAAACAATGAGATCGTCGGTGTAAATACGGTTCGTAACACTTGCGGCAAGACCTTGTCTACCCAACGATAGATATAGCTTAAGGCCAAGACGGCAAAGATGATGGGAATAACTGTACCTGCATAGTTGAAGACCGGTACAGGGATCACACCGAACAGCTTGAAGGCTGAGATCGATCCTTCCGCGACCGCGTTGGTCATCGTCGGAAATTGCAGCGTTGCAGCGATGGCGACTGCCAAGTATTGATTGGTTTTAAAGATCCTAGCAGCAGAAGCAGCAACAAAGAATGGCAAGAAAGTAAATACGCCGCTAGCGATCATGTCGATGATCAAATAAGTGTCTGTTTGATTGGAGATCACATTCAATGCGACCAACCCTGCCATCAGCCCCTTGATCATGCCGGCTCCGGCAATCGCGGGAACGATCGGACCAAAAACCCCAGAGACAGTATCCATAAATAGAGACACGGCGCCTTTTTTCTCACCGCTGTCTTGCTGACTGTTCTCGTCTAAGCCTAATTCTTTGGCGATCGGTGCAAAGTACTCTGCAACATCTGTTCCAATGACGACTTGCAGCTGATCACTCTGGTATTTTGTGCCGACGACTTTTGGGATCTTTTCCAGCGCGGCATAATCCACCTGCTTCTCATCTTTTAAATTGAACCGCAGCCGAGTCATACAATGCCAAGCATTGTTGATGTTTCCTGCACCGCCAACATGTTGAATGATTTGTTTTGCTATCTCTTCGTGCTTCACTATTTTTCCTCCTTATTCTTCGAAACATGATTTCATGTGTTTCCGTTTTCACACACATAGTAGCATGGCTGACTAAACTTGTAAAACCAGTCCTTTTTGTTGAAAATCAAAAACAAACAGCTATTTATCAACGTTTTATAAAAATATTTTTAAAAATTGGACTGTTTTTACGCCGTATACTTCCCTTTTTTCAGACCAAATTGACAGCCCTATCATTGGCGTGTTTCAATAAGTGTACAAATGATTCATATTTATGTACATTGGAGTGAAGAAAATGACACCAACGATCATCACGGATATAAAAAGCTACGCGATCAAACCGGATCGCCATAATTTATTAATTGTAAAAGTAGAGACCAACAAGGGGGTCTCCGGTGTTGGCTGCGGCACGTTCCAATTCCGTCCTTTAGCCGTTCAAACAGTCGTAGAGGAATATTTGAAGCCGCTGCTTATCGGCAGAGATGCGAATCATATCGAAGACCTTTGGCAAGTCATGAATGTCAACTCTTACTGGCGCAATGGGCCTATCACGAACAACGCGGTCTCAGGTGTCGACATGGCGCTGTGGGATATCAAAGGGAAATTGGCCGATATGCCGTTGTATCAATTATTGGGCGGCAAGGCGCGGACGGCGATTCCTGCCTATACCCACGCAGTCGCGGATAACTTAGAAGATCTACACAGCGAGATCGATACCTTTTTGGCAGAAGGCTATCGCTACATTCGTTGCCAGCTAGGCTTCTACGGCGGCAATCCAAGCAACCTGGAAACCCCAGAAAATCCGATCGAGGGCTCCTATTTTGATCAAGAGGATTACATGCATACGACGCTAAAAATGTTTGCCGACATCCAAGAAAACTACGGCACCCAATTCCAGATGCTCCACGATGTCCATGAGCGTCTGCACCCGAATCAGGCGATCCAATTTGCGAAAGCAGCAGAAAAATACAACCTCTTCTTTTTAGAGGATATCCTGCCGCCAAACCAAAATGAATGGTTGGCGCAATTGCGCAGTCAATCGGTGACACCTATCGCTACAGGCGAATTGTTCAACAATCCGATGGAGTGGAAGGAATTGGTACGCAACCGTCAAATCGACTACATGCGGGCGCATGTGTCACAGATCGGCGGGATCACACCGGCGCTGAAGCTGGCCCATTATTGCGACGCGATGGGTATCCGTATTGCTTGGCATACACCATCAGACATCACCCCTGTTGGATTAGCGGTGAATACGCACTTGAATATTCATTTACACAATGCCGCCATCCAAGAAAACATCGACATTCCTGAAAATATGAAGAAGCTCTTTGGCAATATTCCGACTCCTGAAAAAGGCTTCTTTTATCCGATCGAAGAAAGCGGCATCGGCGTTACCTTCAATGAAGAATTAGCCGCGGAGTATCCCGTGGTCTACCGTCCCCACGAATGGACGCAAAGCCGCACACCCGACGGAACGATCGTTACACCTTAAGAAAAACTAGCGAAACGCCCCGCACTCAGTTGGATGCTGAAGCGCGGGGCGTTTTTTGGCAAATGAAAGTGGCAGCGTTAGTCGATCCTTGACCGATGGATCTCTCGGTCAAACGGTCGAATATAGGTCACTGAATAATCGATCGCCACGATGCTGCTGTATTCAAAGACCTGACCATCTTCTAAGATCGCTCGATTGGTGATTTGCATCGCGGGGGTCCCGCGCTTGCACAGGAGTAGCCTTGATTGTTCCTTTGACGTAGTGATGGGGTCATAGCTGGTGATGTAATGGGAAATCCGGAAGCCCTTCTGTTCCACGTAATTCTGGATCGAGTGCTCGACGACCTCTTTGGATAAATCAGGAAACATCGCCACCGGCAGCTTCGAGATCTCTAGCTGTTCGATCTTGTAATTGACGATCCGAATCCGTTCGAAGGTCCAGATCTCCTCTCCGTCTGGAAGTTGGAAGATCTTCTGCTCATCTAACGTAGCAGGCCCCTTCTTCAAATCGATCATCTTTGAGCCGATCCGATCATAAGGGGTTCGAGTCAGCGAATTGAAGATCAGCGGATTTTTCACCCATTTTTCATGGACGAAGATCCCCGAGCCTTGAACGACGCGGACGATCCCGATCTCCTCGAGGTTTTTCACTGCCTGCTGGATCGTAAAGCGAGAGACTCCGTAGATGTCCGCCAGCTTTCTTTGATTCGGCAGCTTCCCCTCCTTAAATTCTTCCTGATAGATTTTGCTCAATAGGTCCTGAACGATGAATTCGCGCTTTTTCATAGAAGCTCCTTTGTTGACTGTATTCTTACTTCCTATCTTAACAAAAGAAAACGATTTTTACAGTCTGTTTTCTTGAAGTCTGATACTAAAAAAAACGCCCCTTCTGAGATCGAAGGGGCGTTTTGTCTTAATAGATCAATGATAAAAAGTCTTCTTTTGTGATGTTGCCAAAATAATGCGTCAGGTCGATCTGGTCAATCTGGTCTTCTAAGGCCTTCTTATCATAACGAGTGCCCACCAATTGCTCTTCGACATCCTTGATCTCGCCTAATCCAAAGAAATCACCGAAAATCTTTGCCTTTTCGATCGCACCATTGGCAACGTCTAGGCGAACCTCGATAGAACCGATCGGGAAACGTTTTTGGCGTTCCAGATTAAATTCAGGCGAACGGCCGTAGTTCCAATCCCAATTTTTGTAGTAGTCTTCAGAAATCTGATTGATGGCTTTCCAATCTTCGTCAGTCAACTCATGGGTCTTGACTTGATCGACACTGTCCACACCAAAGATCTGCAAGAGGATCGCTTGGCGGAATTCTTCGGTGGTCATGTCCTGTTTGTCCGCCGGCAAGAATTCTTTGATGTTCGTCACGCGGGAACGGATCGACTTGATCCCTTTTGATTCGATCTTGTCTTTTTTGACCTTCAACGCATTCACGACTTCATCGATGTCGCTGTCAAACATCAGCGTGCCGTGGGCGAACATCCGACCATTGGTTGAGTACATCGCATTGCCGGAGAATTTTTTGTCCTCGATCACTAAGTCGTTGCGGCCTTTCAATTGAGCCCCTTCGATGCCTAGCTTGTGGAGGGCTTCCACGATAGGCTCCGTTAATTTTTTGAAATCCCTAAAGGAGTTGCCGTCATCTGGCATGATGAAGCTGAAATTCAAATTCCCATGGTCATGATACACCGCACCGCCGCCGCTCAATCGTCGAACGACATGAATCCCTTTTTCATCGACATAGTCCTTGTTGATCTCTTCGATCGTGTTTTGATTCCGACCGATGATGATCGAAGGCTCATTGATGTAGAAAAGCAGGATTGGTTCGTCTAAGGGCATGTTTTGCAATAAATACGTCTCGATGGCAAGATTTACTCGTGGGTCACGTTCGTTGTCATTTGGTACATAAAGCATATTTCCAACTCCTAACTCCGATTAAGGAATAAAATTTTTGTCTAAAACTCAAACACTTTATGAGGCGCTGCTAATTCAACGGGGATGCCTCCGCTGACAGCCGCCGCCTGTTGGCGTAATTCTTCCAGATCGCCGTGCTGCGGCAAATGAGTCAACACCAATTTTTTGACTGCGGCATGTTTGGCGAACCTTCCGGCTTCTCCCGCCGTAAAGTGGGCTTTATGGTGTTCATTGCCATCAAATAAATACGTATCGGCTAAAAACAGGTCCGCGTCTTTGGCAAATTCATTGAAGGATTCTAGATAGCCAGAGTCTCCGGTGAAGACGAAGACAGCACCTGTTTTTTCCTCCACAAACCGCATCGCATAGCAAGGGACCGGATGAATCGTCTTCATAAACGTAACAAGAAACGGCCCGACTTTCAATTCTTCTGCTTCGAAATACGGGCGCCCTTCTGTCACGCCTTCCATCGTCAACTCATTGAAATGAACGTCATCCTCCGTATGCCCATAAATCGGCAAAATAGGTTTTGGCGTTTGGGTCGGGTAAAGCTGCCAATAATATTGCAATACCCCCAGATCCGCAATATGATCGTGGTGGTAATGGGTCAAAATCACCGCATCTAATGCCAAAGGATCAAGCTCCTTTTCCAGCTCCACCAAAGTCGAGCTGCCGGCATCTAATAATAAATGGAAGCCTTCTGATTCCAGCAAATAGCTGGTGGTTCCTTGGCCTTCATATGGATACGCACCTAAACAACCGAGTACGGTTACTTTCATGCGAATTCCCCCTGTTCGATTTTTTCTTTCAAGGCTTGGTCATAAAATGCTGCGCTTGCTGTATTGACATAGACAGCAACAAAGAGCAGGCCGACGACCAAAGCAACAAGTCCAAGAATGTACCAGCCGATAAAGGATAATTGCAACAGAATGTATTTGCCCCAACGGTCCTTCAACAGAGACCACGCCAACTTGATACAGGCACCGACACTTAAATCCGGGTAATCAAATTTCACCCACACAGCAAATTTGAAAATAATGCTGATGATCGTACTGACTAATAAGAAAACCAACGTCAAGATGACATACAGTCCGATGACTCCGATGCTCATCAAGGCCGTAACATTCTCTGCACTCGTTACGCCGCCTGAAGAAATCAAGGACAGGTAGACACTGCCTCCTGCTTGTAATAATAAGGGAACAAAGAACACGGCTGCCAAGGCATATTGAACCACTTGCGCAATAATATTGATCAGTAACAACGGAACATAATAGCCTTTTTGAAATACGACAAAGATTTGGCCCAATTCCGCTCTGCCGCCTCGCACAACATATAAGCTGATGTAATACAAGGCATAGCTAAATGCAAAAAGGACAAAGATGCTCAATAAAAATGAAAGGGTGAATTGAATGCCCTCGTTATTGAAATTTGATGTAACACTGCTGATCGCTCCGGTCAAGATCCCCACGATCACAACCAATCCAACGTTGATTCCCCACTGCCCACTTAATCGATCCTTGGCTAGTTGGCGATAATTGCTAAGACTCATGAACCCACTTCCTTTTCTTTTTCCCAGACGGCGATGGCGTTTTCTCCAATGGAAAACCCGCCGCTTCGCTGTCTGAAGTGTCATTTTATTTTTTAGTTATTGCAGCTCCGCTATTTCTTTCGTCAGCTGCTGGATTTTCCGTTCCACTCTTTTTGCTTCTAAAGCCACTGGAACATTCGCATAATTGAGCTTCTTGAAGGTTTTCAATTCTGCTTTTAGATGCTCCAATTCGGTACGTTTTGTATCTATTTTCTTATTCATATTCGACTCCTTATTCGAAACAGCGACCGACTACGAAGGACCCGATCAAAACAGGTCCCTCTATGAACAAATGGACATAAAACAACAACGATCTGTAGGTACAGAGGCTCTTAATAATTCTTGATCTCTCCAACGGTCTCGTAATCCAAACGAGCAACGACTTCAGTCACTAATTTCACTGTATTGAAGTAATCGTCTTCGTGGATGATCGAGGTATGTGAATGTAAGTAACGAACAGGCACTGTGATGGCCAGTGACGGCACCCCATCGCGTGTCAAATGCATCTGTCCCGCATCCGTCCCTCCGCCAGCGATCACCGTGTATTGGAAGGGAATCTCTAACTCCTCCGCAACATCGGTCACGAAATTCAATAGTTTTTTATGAGGAACCATAGACGCGTCATAGATCAAGATCTGCGGTCCTTTTCCAAGAACAGAATCTGCTTCCTTCGGTGTCATCCCCGGTGTGTCTCCTGCGGTCCCTGTATCCAAGGCAAAAGCGATATCGGGATTGACGATGTGGGAGCTCGTACGTGCGCCTCGCAAGCCGACTTCTTCCTGCACGTCGCTGCCGGCAAATAAAACATTATGGTGTTCGCGCTTCGAAAGATTTTCCAATACCCGCAGCGCAACGGCTGTACCAATGCGGTTGTCCCATGCTTTTGCCAGCAAGAATTTTGACTTATTCATGCGTTGGTATTGAATGTACGGCGTCACCATGTCTCCTGGGCGAATGCCCCATTCTTTTGCTTCTTCCTCGCTGCTTGCACCAATATCAATAAACATATCTTTGATCTCAAACGGTTTTTTCCGTGCTTCCGGCGTCAAAACATGGGGAGGCTTCGATCCGATGACGCCATGGACAATGTCGCCTTTGCGGGTCTTGATTTCTACTTGCTGCGCCAGCATCACCTGATTCCACCAGCCGCCGATCGTTTGAAATTCTAAAAAGCCCTTTTCCGTAATTTTAGTGACCATGAAGCCGACTTCGTCTAAGTGACCAGAAATAAAGACTTTTGGTCCGCCGCCTGCGCCATGCTTTGCGATGACACTGCCCAGACCGTCAAAGAAAATATCATCTGAAAATTCCTTGGCGTAGTTTTTGAACACGTCTCTGACTTCTTCTTCATTTCCCGCGATCCCTCGCGCTGAAGTCAGATCGATCAATAATTGTTCTTCCTTTTTCTCCACTATAACTCCTCCTGTTTCCTTTACATACTAGTTGTTGCACCGCTCGAATACGCTGAAAAATAGCTTTGATCTTCATACAAAAAATAGGACGAGCAGTCGTTTTGCATAAATTCAGTATACCATTGTCAAAAAAATCTGCGAAGTATGTTGTATAATCACTGGGAGGTGATCAAATGGCACGCGAATTAGCGATCGAACTGACGATGATGGTAATGATCGAAAATGAGTTAGGAGAAATCTTAGTACAAGACCGTAAGAAAAAAGATTGGCCCGGCTGGACCTTTCCCGGTGGGCACGTAGAAACAAACGAAGGCAGCTATCATGCCGCCTTACGAGAAATAAAAGAGGAAACCGGCTTGTCTATCCAGCCCGTTCTGCAAGGAACAGCGGAATGGAACAATCAACGGAAAGGCACACGAGAACTCGCTTTTCTTTATACCGCCCATGTCGAAAAGCAGCCCTTGCCAGAAGCGCTCTTTTGGGTCGATAAAGAAACCTTGAACAAGCATTCCTTGGCTGGAACCTTGAACGAGCTGCTGCCGGTCTTTTTTGGCAACGAACAACAGAAATACTTTGACGTATAAAAAAAGAAGCCCTTCCTTTGCAGGAGCAGCTCCAAAAAGTCCGTGGATTCCTTTGACTTTTTGAGGCCGCCACTTAAGGAAGGCTTCTTTTGATTATGTGCGAACTTTTTTTAAGGACCACGTTCCTTTTTCCCGCATTGTGATCAGATGGATCACCCAGAAAACGGCTGCAAAAGCCAACAGGACCCCAGATTGAAAATAAAAGTTATCCAAAAAGACGCGGTCAAAATGAATGGTTTTTCCGATCAATTCATTGTTTTGGGCAAACCAGTACGTGGGCGTGAAGGCAGCGACCTTGTTCACTGCGCTTGGCAAAAATTCACTCGGCACGAAGACCCCGCCGACAAAACAGCTCCCCATAATGAAAATATTATTGATCCCGGCGATCGCATCTTCATTTTGCATGATGCTGGTGACCATGATCGAAAAGCTTACGATCGCCATGAAGAACGCCACGGTATTAAGAATGAAGTACCCGATCGCCTGATCAAAGCCGCTTCTGATAACAAGCTGGACGAAGGCTAAAAAGATCACCAAGCAAAACAGCGAATAGAGCAAATTTCCAAGGGATATTTTTCGCGCCAGTTTTCGTCGTGACAGTGGTGAACAGCTATTGCGACGACTGATCGTTTCACGATTAAAGGCAAGATTTACAACCGCATATCCGCTAAAGATCGACATGAACATCCCGTAAGACAGCAGATTATAAATCTGACCTTTGACACGCTGCGTCTTCCTTTTGTTGTAGCTTGAATCAAAATGAACACTGCCGGTCTCACTCAAGGTCGCTTTGGTTTTCTTTAACAGCTCGTCTTGACTAAGGTTCGGCAACTGTTTTTTATACGTAGAATACGTGTTTAAATAATTATTGATCGTCGTATCCACCAGTGATTGGGAAAAAGTCGCCGGACGGGTCTTGCTCGCCACCTTCACAGGCTTTCCTTCCGCTAGTTTTTCAGAGAAATCTTTAGGAATCTCCAGGATATATTCGACTTCGTTAAAGTAAAGCGCGTCATCCAGACTTTTCTGAGAGGTGTCCTTCAACTTGACGATCGTGTGCTGCTTTCCAAGGTACTCAACAAAGCCTTTTTCAATCGCGGAATCGTCCTTTGAAAGAATCGCGATCTTCGCCCCGCTCAATTCCTCTGCCTCTTGTGACAGTTGCCCTGCGTAAAAGAAGGTGATCACTGCCATGATGATGATCCCAAGAAGAAGCGAGCCCTTGTTCTTATTTAGAATTTGCAGAATCGCTCTATAAGTGGTCATATTGCACCTTCCTTTCGAATGAGTAATTGAGTAAGACAAACAATAAACCAAATCCTGCCAGCCAGATCATGTTGTGGTAAAACGGACGCAGCGATTGGTAATAAAACAACTGATACAGGCTTTCACTGATCAAGTTCACAATATTGATCCGACTCAAAAAGGGCGCGTGAACATCGATCCAATACTTGATCGACTGTGAGCCCATCATCCCTGCTAAAAAGCTCATGATCATCGAGATGGAGATGCCGATGGAAACCTTCTGCTGAAAATCGACTTTCGATAACGCATTTCCGATCAGCGTCCCAAAGGCGATCGATGTAAAGGTCCCCAGCGCACAGACGAACAAAATATAGTTCCATTGATCCCCAAAGGCGACTTGATACACAAAACGATAAAACAACAGGATCAGGACCGTTTGAACAAAGAACAAGACAAAACTTGCCAGCATATTTGCAAAGGACACCAGCAATTTGTTCCGCGGGATCAGACACAAGCGCATTCCCTCGGGTGATTGATTCGCCTGCTGGTCATTTGCATTACGCAACCCCCACATGAAGCCGTACATGATCGTCATTCCCACCAGCGTGAAGAAATAAAAAGATTTCAAGTTAAAATTCCCCGTATCATTGCCGTCTTCTATATAATTCTTTTGCTCTAACGCCTGATTGAGACGCTGCGGCTGAAGAGTGCCGGAAGCCATTAGGGTTTCAACTTTATTGGTGTTTTGCAAATATTGACTCAGCAATTCCTTTAAAATCGTTTGCTGCGTGCCGCTTTTGCTGACAAACAATTCGATGCGATCCGCGTCGACTTCAAAGTATCCTGAGAGCTCGTCGTCAGATAATTGCTTTTGCGCTTCCTTTTTTGAAAGCTCCTTGCCCTTGAAGATCACTTCATCGTCATTTTTGATTTCCTTCAGGACAGCCTTAAATTGAGTCGTTTTTGCTTCATCTTTTGCCACGATCCCCACAGTGGACGTTTTTATGGAGGACATCTGATCCAGGTTGCCAAAGGCCAAGTTGAACAGCAGCCCTAAAACGATAGGAAAGGCCAATGTCCAAAAAAGCAAGCTGCGGTTTCTCAGCAGGACCCGCAAGCGATAATAGAATAATCGTATAAACATCGTCTCACCCCTAATCCCTTAATTCTTTCCCAGTGATCTCCAAGAAGACATCGTTCAGCGTCGCTTCTTGGGTATGGATATTGGCATACATGATCTTTTCCGCTTCAAAGTAATTCAAAATCGGCAGCAGCGCTTTTTTCAAATCCTTCGTCGTCACTTTCAGATAGCTCTCGTCGTAGGCAACTTCCAAAATCGTAGGAAATGCCCCTACTTGCTCGACCTGCGCTCGCGTCAAGCCGGGTACTTCAATGATCAGCTTCTCGTTTTCTCTGACCATGTTCTTCAATTGTTCTTTGCTGCCTTCAGCGATTACTTGCCCTTGGTCGATGATCACGATATGGTCACACAGAATCTCGACTTCCTCCATATAATGCGTCGTGTAAACGATCGTTGCCCCTTGCCGATTCAATTCCTTGATACTGTCTAGGATCTTGTTGCGGCTTTGCGGATCGACCGCTACCGTAGGCTCGTCTAAAAAAATCAGTTCTGGCTTATGGACGATCCCGCAAGCAATATTCAGCCGTCGCTTCAAGCCTCCGCTAAGCTGCTTCGGATAGAATTTGCGGAACTCTCCCAAACCTACGAGCTGGATCACTTCCTCCACGTATTGCGCCCGCTTTTCTTTTTCTTGAATATACAATCCACAAAAGTAATTGATGTTATCTGTCACATTTAATTCTTCAAACAGAGCGATTTCTTGCGGTACGATCCCGATCTTTTGTTTGATGCCGTATTTTTCTGGACCCATTTCTTCCCCGAAAATTTTGATCGATCCCCGATCATAGGTCAGCAACGACAACACACAATTGATCGTCGTAGATTTTCCGCTGCCATTTGGACCCAACAAGCCTAAAATCTCGCCTTTTTTTACCGATAAATTTAAATGATTCAGCGCAGTGAAATCCCCGTAGCGCTTTACTAAGTTCTCGATCTCGATCAACATTTGAAAAAACTCCTTTTCCTTTTCTTCTTACATTTACTATAATGAAATCAAGAAGATCGCAGTAGTGAGTTTCCGCCAATTACAAAATGACAAATGTCATTTTGTGGCCCATTGAACGATATGCAGCGAATTTATTAGTCATTTAGGAGTACTTATGAGAAAACAGACAAATCATTGGATAGATTTTTTCTTTTTGGAAGTGATTGGTATCTTGCTGCTGATGCAGAGAGGCTTTGAACCCTATATGGTGGTGTTCCTGCTGGCAAGTATCTTACCTGCTGGACCGGCTTTATTGCTTGAAAAACCATGGAATCAGGTGCTGGGGACCCTTCCCTTGCTGCTGTCGAGTTTTTTCTGGCCGCCGTTAGTGGTCTTTTTACCGGCAAGTGTCCGGCTCGCTTTTCGGGAAGAGCTTCAGCTATATTGGGGCGTGATCCTGCTGGGGGTGCCGCTCCTTCTGGAGACCTACTCGTTGCCTGAGCGGCTGTTGGTGGTGTGTTTGATTGGATTTGCCCTTTTACTCGCCTGGCGAGAAAAAAAGCAGCGCGAGGTAACAGAGGATTTGCTGCAATTAAAGGATGACAGTTGGGAAAAGCAAGAACTGTTAAAGCAAAAGAATCAAGAATTGATCCACTCGCAGGAGACCTTCATTGATCTGGAGATCTCAGAGGAACGAAATCGGATCGCACGGGATATCCACGACAATGTCGGACATCTGTTATCCAGTGCGATCATTCAGCTTGGTGCTATCGAGGCCATCAATCAAAGCGACTGCCTAAAAAAGCCGCTTCATCAACTGAAAACGACCGTCCATACAGGCATGGACAATATTCGCGAGAGCGTTCATGATCTTCATGAGACCTCCCTGTCATTTGAAAAAGGGCTGGACTTATTGTTGGCGGATTTTCAGTTTTGTGAGGTCGCCCTTGATGGGACGATCCCCGATAGTTTGACGCCTGAACAGGAGCGAACCTTGCTGATGGTGCTCAAAGAAGCGCTGGCGAATGTGATGAAGCACAGCAATGCCACTAAAGTCACGCTTTCGTTAACTGAATTGCCTGCTTTTTACCAATTACAGGTCGCAGACAATGGAACGATATGCAAAAAAAAGGGCAGCGGGATCGGATTAAAAAGCATGCGGCAGCGGGTGGAACACATCAATGGTCAACTGCATCTCTCACAAAATCCCACCCATTTTTTGATCCATGTTGTTTTACCAAAGAAAGATTCTGATACGATCCGCCATCCCCGCTGATGGGGAGACTGGTCTTGATCCATGAATAGGAGGAAATGTATGATTCGTGTCGTCGTAGTCGATGATGACCCGTTAGTAACGGAATCATTGAAAACTATTTTAGAAATTTCCGATGAGATCCAAGTCGTCGGTACAGGAAATGCCGCCTCAGAAGCAGTCACCCTCTACTTGCAAGAACGCCCCGATGTTTTGTTAACAGATATTCGCATGGGAGAAAGTACCGGGATCGAAGCCGCAAAGGAAATATTCAAGCACGTTCCAGACGCTGCTATTTTGTTGCTAACGACTTTTTCCGATGACGAATACATCCGCGAAGCATTGCAGATCGGCGTAAAGGGCTACCTCATCAAACAAGACTTGGCCAGCATCGTCCCGGCGATCAAGGCAGTCACTAACGGCCAATCCGTTTTTGGCACAGAGATCGCAGGAAAGCTGGCGTCGATCCTGACTGATCAATTGCCCCGCAAACATCCGAGCGTAGAGCTGTCTGAACGAGAGAAAAGCATCCTGATCGCTGTCGCAAATGGAAAAAACAACAAAGAGATCGCGAAAGAATTATTTTTAAGCGAAGGGACTGTCCGCAACAATATCAGCCAACTGCTGGAAAAACTTGATGTGCGGGACCGCACGCAGTTAGCGATCTTTTATTATCAAAAATACCAATGAGCAGCGCGACCTGGGAAATGTTTTTTCTCAGGTTTTTTACTGTTTCTTTGCCATCGCTTTTTTTGCTTTCCTATCATTGATCAGTCCTTGGATATAGGCTTCTTTTGCTGAGAGCGGTCTGTTTCGTTTCTTTTTCGGTGGCGGATCAGCGACTGTGACAGCGGGAGAAACGTCTTCGTTCGTCGCAGGCGCCGATCCCTCAGAAACCATAACCGGCGTTTCTTTGACAGATGCCTCATTGGCTGCTTCTGCCGGCCGCTCTACGAACAGTACTTGGATATCTGCCAGCGTTTTGTTTTCTGGCAAATGTGCTTTGACTAACAGTACCGCTTCCTCATCGCTCAAGGATCTTGGATCAAACCCGTGGGGCACCATGATTTTAAGCGTCTCCTTCTCTGCTTCTTCCGCAGCTTCTGCTGTAACGATTTCTTGTGTAGGGGCTTCATTTGCAATAGGCACGGACGCTGACACTTCGTCCCCTTTTGACACTGCCGCCGACTCCTCTTCCTCTCCAAAGGTTTCTTTAGCTCCAGGACGATTGGATTTTAACAATTTGGTAAAGCGGCGGACGCCCTCGTTTTCAAACACCGTCAAGGTCGTCAGTATCTCCAATAGCCCGTCTGTCTCTGTTTTAGTGCGGCTTTCATCGCTGTCCCTGATCGTGAGAGAATGCCGTTTCCCGTTGGCATCCTCGAAGACTGTGAGGAGCCGGAGGTGTAGATCGGGATTTTTACACTCCCCCGTTCCAGGTGTCTTCAGTCGTTGATTGTATACTTGCGCCTGCTGCGTCATCCGATGGTACTCTTTTTTATTCTTGAACAGGCGATCAATGACCTGCCCCCAGTCGCCACCTGAAAAATACGATTTAAAATACACACAAAAATGGCGCAGCACATCACTCGGTTCGGCAGTAAGGAATATTTCACAAAGAAGTTCCCTTAAGAAGAACGAAAAATCCCCATTACAAAGGGCATTTCTGACCATGATCGCAACGGCATACTCCACGACCGAAGACGTATCTTTTGTAGCGGCAAAAAACGCGGTCATTTTTTTCTCTAATGATTGGCGCTTTATCCCAAAAATTTGTCGAGGCAATAAGGGTGTTTCAGGTTTTTTAACGGGCATCTTCATTCTCTCCTTCGTTGTGAACGCTTTCTAGTTAAGAAAATCATACCCCTTGTTGCGTAAAATTACTAACCCAAAATTATTCAAAAAATAAAATAATCGTACCACTTTCATCGGTAAAATGTTAATTTTCAGGTTATAAATAACTGTATATTTAGAATCAAACCCTATCAAAACCTCGTTAAATCTGATGATTGCATTTTTTGAATTTTATTAAAAAACATATTTTCCTTTTTAAAAAAAGCCGTAAAAATCCTCTTATAATTGCCTTTTCTCTCTAAAATGCTCTATAAAAAAACACGCCTCTTTTTTAATATTTGAAAAAAAGCCATAAACAACATTTATTGTTTATGGCTTGCTTCCTTTTATTTAATTTCGCCCGGGTTCATTTCTTGCCATTCGTTGCTTAAGAAATACGGGTTATTGATAGTGTAGTTTTTGGCCTGCGATTGATTGTTTTTCAAAAATGGTTTGATTTTTTTATCCGCCGCTAACCAGCCCTTCCAACCCAAATGGATCGTGTCTTGCATAAAGTAAGGCGTGTTTTGATCGTTCGTATAATCCGCAATATTCGTGAATCCTTGAGAGGTCAATTGGTACTTGATCTTCGCAGAGAATTCTTGCAGCATCTGATCTGAAAGCCCCGTGTATCGCGCCCAACGACCATTGACTGGCGGAATGATAAAGAGCGCATCCGCATGTTTCTTCGCAAGCTGATCCAACGCTAATTGGAAATCAGAGAACTCTGGAGAGTAGCGGTAATCCCAATTTTTTTGTGAATTGGCTAAACGGTTTTGATGCGGTTTGATCCGTTGATCATAAAACCGTTGTTGAATCCCAAATTCATTGCCTTGTGTTGCTTGCTTACCTAGCTGGTTCGCCAATGTATTCAGTTCATGAGCGTCGTATTCATCAGGCAAACGTTTCGTGTTTTTATCGATTTGATCTTGTTTGCTGATCATTCCGATCGTACTGAACAATTGATCTTCCCGCTCTAGCATATTGTATTTCAATTTGCTGAATGCAATATCCGTTTTATTCGGCAGCTTGCCCTTCATCACCGCATCAAGCATTCGATCTAAACGTTCGTCTTTTCTTACCACTCCGTAGTGGGTCAAACGTTGTGCCAAGTATTTGTCACTTTCGTCGACTTTTTTCAAATTCAACAACCAATTCAACGTTTGTTCTGGAGAATAATAGGCATCAAAGTAATCCCGCTTGATCCCGTTTTTAACAAACCATTGAGGAGAAATAATGAAGACGACTTTGCGATCCTTCAATTCATTTCCCAGCGATTGCATCATCATGAATTGCGTCAATGACTGCGTTCCTGGCGCCCCCATCAAGAAGGGTGTATACCCGCGATCATATTTCTCCGCTAAAACAGAGGGATGAAACGGACTGATCCGACTCAACTCAGAGGAGCCGAAAAAGGGTACATAGTTATCCGTACTTAGAGCTTCCTTTGTAATACTGTTTCCTCGTAAAACATTTCCAGCCATTGAACTTGATGCAGCTTTGATCAACTTCGGATCGTTGCTGTTAATTTTAAATGGTGAAAAAAACAGAAGAACCAATAAGACTGCCGCTAAAAGGACCGGCCCAAAGATACCGAAGAGTTTCTTTTTCATTAAGCTTGCAAAGCTTTCACTTGTTCAATGATTTTGTTCGGTGTGTTCCATTGAGCGCGGTCAAACTCTGATACAGGAACTTGAACACCTAATTGTCCTTCGATCTCAACCAATAGTTGGACTGTCGCTAAAGAATCCATCAATCCTTCTTCAAATAAATCTACATCTGGATTGTCTCTTACTTCTTCTGTCCCTGTAATATCTTCTAAAATGCTAAATAATGTGTCTTCCATGTCAATCGCTCCATTTCGTTTTTTAATTAGTACTTGGTTTTTTAATTATCATTGCTACACAAAAATTTCTCTGCGCCTACCATCCAGCTAAACGCTTCACGCTGTGTATGGTTTTTATATCTTTACATCAGCTTGAATTTTAACAAACTGCTAAAAGCTGGACTGGCAGCTAGCTCATCTCTATGAAATCATTTTTCAAGTGCGAAAAATGTTTTTATTTTCGTACGCCTACCATCCAGCTAAACGCTTCACGCTCTGTATATTTTTTATATCTTTACATCAGCTTGAATTTTAGGAAACTGCTAAAAGCTGGACTGGCAAATATGTTATGGAACCATAATTTATCCAAAAAGCCTGAGAAGATCAAAAAGCTTAGGCAGACGGCGTTGAAGGTCAAGAAGACGGCCAACGCATGGGTAAATTTGTTCGATGGTATCTGCTTTTTGTGTTTTTTCTTGAATCGCAGCCACGCATCGGTCAAGCAAATCAGTGCGGCATGGTAGAACCCGTATAAGATGTAATACCACGTCAGCCCATGCCAGACGCCCATGATCAAGAATAATGCGAAGTAGCCGACATTTGATGCCACGATCCGACTCTTGAAGGTTTTCTTTTTGATCAATGTAAACATCAAGCGCATATAAATGTAATCACGGAACCAGAAGGAAAGCGTCATATGCCAACGATTCCAGAATTCTTTGATGTTCCATGAAAGAAACGGCTTGTTAAAGTTCGGCGGTGTTTCGTACCCCATCAGCTTGCTGGTACCGACCGCAAACAAACTATAACCGGCAAAGTCAAAGAACAAATACATACTGTAAACATACATGTAACCGACCAAGCCCCATGAGATCCCGCCGTGGTGCATCGCGATTCGATCAACGATAGGCAGTAGAACTTGACCGAAATAATACCCGATCACGAATTTGTACAAAAACCCGACAAAAATATCATGAACACCTGCACCTAACAGATCGACATATTTTTCTGGTGTAGGCGGATCGTTCAAATCCTTTTCAAACCGGCGATACCGGTCGATGGGACCAGAGGAGATCGTTGGGAAGAACAGCAAGAACTTGATGTAGTTCAACGGGCTGTATTCCTTGATCATTCCATCCCGCATTTCCATGATCATCTGAACCGATTTAAACGTCAGATAAGAAATACCGAGGAAACCAACGATGGAATTTTGTCCATCCATAAAAGGCGTGACCTTCACAAGAATCAGTGGCAGGATGCTTAAAAATACTGAGAAATAAAAGACACCTGACTGGTTTTTGTTTTGCCGATACTTGTGATAGCTCCAAACCAAGAGACTTTGAAAGATCACGTAGCCGATCAGCGCCAGCCCTTGACGGTAATCCTTTCCGCCAAAGGAGATGTATAGGAAGAACAAAGTGATCAGTGATTGATACCAGTTGATTCGTTTGCCTCGAAACAGCAAACTTAAAATCAACGGCAAAAGTGTGACAATTAAAATGATAAAGTAGATGGGTGACGCATATGGCACCATGTGAGGAACGAACATTAACGATTCACCTCATTGATCAGTCTCTTGCGGTCGATTTTGCCGTTGGCTGTCAGCGGCAATTGCTCCACGTAGACGAATTTTTGCGGAATCATGTATTCCATGACGCCTTCAGCCAATTCTTCTTTGACTGCTTTCGTTAATTGATACGCTTTTTCAAAATCATTGTCATTGGCGACAACGTATGCGACCAATTGTTGAACCTTATGATCCTGGTATTTCGGAACCACCGTTGCTTGTTTCACATAGGAAACTTTTTCTAAATGATGATCAATGTCTTCCAATTCGATTCGGAAGCCATGAAGCTTCACTTGAAAATCGATTCGTCCTTCATAAAGCAATAGTCCATCTTCTTGCAATCGGCCTGCATCGCCAGTGTGGTACGCTGGCACACCGTCGATCTCGAAGAAAGCAGCCGCCGTTTTTTCCGGGTTGTTCATGTACCCTTTGGAAACGCTTGGCCCTTTGATGATGATCTCACCAGCTTCTCCTGGAGCGGCCTCGCGATCGTCATCATAGATCAGCACATCGGTGTCTTCTTTGATATAACCGATCGGTACACGGTCATATTCCGCCAAGACCTCTGGGGTCACTTCGATTTGCGTCATAGCCACTGTGGCTTCTGTTGGTCCGTAAGTGTTAAAGACTTTCGCCTTTGGAAAACGCCGCAGCAGTTCTTCCGCGGTCTTACGAGGCAGCTCTTCTCCGCAGAATTGGAAGATCTTCAAGGAAGGCACATGCTCGCCGTCGAAGGTTTTTTCCATTAAACAAATATCCATGAATGAAGGGGTCGATACCCAAACTTCCAGGTCCAGCTTTGGCAAGAAGCTGAATAATTTTTTAAAGTCGTTGATTACTGCTTTTTCCATCGGGATCAGCGTACCGCCGCTGCAAAGTGATGGATAGACGCTCATCACAGATAGATCAAAGGAATACGGTGCCTGCGACAAGAAGCGCATGCCGGCTTCGATCCCAAAATCCTTCAGATCCCAGTTAACAAAGCTCAGTAAATTCGTGTGGCTGATTTGTACACCTTTTGGTACGCCTGTCGTTCCCGAGGTAAAGATGATGTAAAATGTTTCGTCGTCAGTGACTGGCTCCAAAGCCTGCGGTTCTTGTGCTGTCTTAAAAATCTCAGCAAGCGCTGCTGGCGATACGACTGGAACAGCTGTAGCGACTTCTTCTGGCCAAGGCAAGACACTTAGGATCATCGTTGGCTGTGCCACTTCTAAAATCAATTGAATCCGATCCAATGGTGTGTTGGATTCGATCGGAATATAGGCGTGTCCGCTTTTGGCAGCCCCTAAGAAGCTGGCGATCATTTCCACTTCCAATTCGCCGAATACGACGATGGGTGTTTTCGCTGCGGTTTGCTTTGCTAAATAATGTGCTAAGTTATCCGACCATTGTTTTAAGGTACGGTAACTGAATTGTTCTGTTTCAGATTGATAAGCGATCGCCTCTGGTGTTTCATTTGCCCAGCGATCGATTGCTGTAATGATGTTTCCCATGATTATCCCCCCGTTCGGTTCAAGCACGAACTTTGATTAAAATTCGTTGTAGATAAAATTACCGCCTTGGATGCTCTTATAATGGTATAAGTAGATCAATATCAAAAGGACGGCAAAATAGAAAATCGTCTTTCCAATAAAACTTAACCAGTAACGAGTGGCGGGTCGCTTAAAAAACTCCTTCATCCAATCGCCCTCTCTTAATTTCTTTCATTGATTAGTATTATAGTTCTGATTAAAAAAACCGCCACCGATTATGCTTACATATACCGCTTTCAAACGAACAGTTTTGTCACATGCTTGACAGCTTCCTTATTTGACGCTCCATCAACTTTTTTTCTTTCCAGTTTTTTTTGACCGATGGCCTGCCATTTCGGATCAAACCGCGCCTTTTGAACCATTAATCGGAGAAAAAGCGGACAAAAAAAGAGACCAAAAGATTCCCTTTGATCTCTTTCTTTCTATTCTTAGAGCAATTTTTTCTGGTAAACGCAGGTGGTCCAATAAAACAAGGCATACACGATCAACATCAATCCGCAAAAAAGATACACGAACCAATAGTCGGCATTCTGTGCAATGTGAGAAAGGACAGTGATGGCAAGTATGCTATGGATCAATGCCAAAATAGCCGGTATGAAAAAGACGACCCGATTTTCCCGCTTCATCTCTTGATAGATAGTCTCCATCGGTATGCCCATTTGACGCAGCAATCCGTATTTTTTCCGTTTTTGCTTAAACTCCGACAACTGCCGCAGACTCACCATGCTGGCGGTCGTGATAATAAAGGTCGCCGTCACAAAGGTCACTACAAACAGCACCAACCCCATACTGCTGCGCGTCGATCGGTAAATTTCTTGATACGAGGTGTACTCGGAACGGTAAATCGTTGTGTCCTCTTTTCTGCCACCTTCGCCTGCAGAAATGTCCCCCACGATCTGCTTGTTCTCCCATTTCAAGTCATAATGTATCGGAAAATCCCAATCACCCTTCAATTTTTTTCGGACCAATTGATTTAGTTCATTTTCCTTTGCATTCCTGACATCAATGACCTCAAGAGAATAGCCATGACCCGCTGTAGCATTAAATATTTTATCGGAAACGACAATTAAACTGGTCCCATAACGCAAATTCGTGTCCCCGAAAAAGTTGGGGTACGTCCCCTGGACCGTCAGCTCTTTGTCCTTCAAATAAATGATTTTGCTGTAATTTGTGTAGTCATTCAAATAGCGCTGATACGAGCTCAAAACGACCGTAGACTTCGGTGTCTTCAACTGGATATCCTTCAGCGTCGGGTTGGTCCGTTGGAAGGCACGGTAATCCGAAATAGACACCATGTCCATAACCTCCGGCTGCGAATTGACGCCTTCACCAGAGATCTCCACACTTTGCTTTGCCGGAACAGCTTTAAAATTCAATGTCTGGTGTTCATAAGGAGCCACCTTTTGCAGCTCTGGCGCGAAGGAGGCATAGCTTTCCTGGGTGACGGTCAACGAGGCCGGAGCGATCTCATTCACCAAGCGCATCTGTATCGAGACCATCGCCGCCATCCCGCCTAGAATCAGCAGGGCCATCCCAAGAGCCACCGTGATCGAGCCGAAGAAACGCCACTCGCTGAATAAGCGCAATTGCCATTCACTTCTCGACAGCATCCCCAAGTTTTTGTTCAATCGCTTCGGCCGATAGGAATTGTACCAACGCAGCGAATACGCAAAAAACAAATAGCTGCCTACCACGCACAGGACAAAAATCAGCCCCATCAGCAATAAATTGCCTTCGATCAAGCCAAAACGACCGCTCATTCTGCGAGCAAAACGGATATACATCACAGCCATTCCCCAACCACTTAGTAAAAACAGAATCCCGATCGCACCAAGAATTTTCTGTCCTATCCTCAACTTCATGGCTTGGATTTTCCGCAAGCGAATCTTCATCAAATGGGAAAATTTGTAGCCTGAAACAAGCCACAATATCTGAAACGAGACCGCCCCTAAGATGAACAAGACGACGAGCCCTGTGGTGAGGATCGCATCTGATGAAAAGAAGAAATGGACCTGCAAGGGCAAATCCATCGCCTTGACTAAAATCATACTAAAGAGCTTAGACAGCAGCACCCCTAACCCGATCCCGATAACGAAAGAAAAGATCCCGATAAAGAAAATCTCTAAGATGAACCAAAGACAAATTTGATAATAATTGAGACCATATAAATGAAAGATACTAATGTCCTTTCGACGATTTTCAATAAAAAAGCGGTTGGTATTCGCCATAAAGAACAATAAGATGACGACTACAGCAAAGCTGCCGAAGCCCAGCATCGCTACTAGCTGCGTATTCTTTCCAGCGCTGCGAATCAGCGGCTGTTCATACGTCATGGCAGTAAAAGAATAATAGACCATTACCGCGAAAATCAGACTAAAGAAAAAAATCAAATAATTCCCCAGTTGTTTTTTAAACCCGCGCCAAATGAGACTAATCAGCATTGGCCTTCCCACCTCCGCCGATCGTAGCCTGCATATCGATCACTTTCTCAAAAAAGTCTTTACGGGAAGACCGGCGAACGATCTCCGAAAAGAAACGGCCATCTTTGATAAACAAGACGCGGTTGCAATAGCTGGCTGTGTAGGGATCATGTGTCACCATCAAGATCGTCGTATCTTCATGGATATTGACCTCGTCCAAATAATTCAAAAATTCTGTAGCAGACTTTGAGTCCAGCGATCCCGTCGGCTCATCCGCAAACAAGACCAACGGCCGGCTGATCAACGCCCGAGCTGCCGCCGTCCGCTGCTGTTGACCAATCGAGATTTCTTCCGGGTACCGTGTCAGAATGTCTGAGATCTTCAGGATTCTCGTCAGCCGTATCACCCGTTCCTCGATTTCTTCATAAGAAAGCTTACTGACCGTCAACGGCAAAATAATATTGTCCTTCACGGTCAGACTATCGATCAAATTAAAATCCTGGAAAATAAACCCCAAATTCTCTCGACGAAAGTCCGTTAATCGGCTTTCCCGCATCTGCGTGATATCTGCGCCAGCGATTCTGACAGAACCCATCGTCGGCAAAGAGATCGTGGAAAGAATGTTCATCAGCGTCGTCTTGCCTGCGCCGCTGGGCCCCATGATCCCTACAAATTCACCTTTTCCAACAGAAAAATTCAAATCATTCAACACCGTTACTTTATTGCTGCGTGTGCCAAAGCTTTTGCTTAAATGCTGCACATCGATCATTTTACCCATTTGCTTTCTCCTAACTAGGATTCTCTCGTCCTTTAAGAATAGGCGGACTTTTTTCACCGCCTGCTCTGGTGCTGCCGGTGAAAAAAGTCCCTCGACAGCCGCTCGCAAATCCTTTGGTGATTCTTCTATTTTTAATATCTAAATTTTTTTCTTTATGGTATCATATTTAGGTCAGTTTCTTATGTGAAACGACCTTCAATAATCTTACAATTTTTACATGTTTATGGAAAAATATTTTCCAGTTATTTTATAGTAATCAGAAGCTTGACCTTATCAGCTTTCATTTATCTTTCAGTAAAGTGACACACTATATATAGTGTGCCGCTCTTTTTTTTACAAAATTTACCCCTATATATCGTTGCATCGTCATTAAAAATACTATATGATTGATAATGAAGTTTAAAGGAAACGGAGTTGTTTATAATGATGGAAATCCACTCAAAAGATTCATTGCTCAACGAATATCAACCATCGCTGAAAAATATTAAGGTCGTAAAACGTGATGGTCGTCACACGTCTTTTGATGACCAAAAAATTTACGATGCCTTGATCAAAGCGGAAACGAAAATCAAAGGATCCGTCGACCCCTTAGCACACGAACGTATTCAGTCAATCGTTGAACGGGTAGATGCAGAAATTTCAGAACGGTTTAACAGCGACATTAAAATCTATGAGATCCAAAATATCGTGGAGCATACATTATTAGAGCACAACGAATATGCATTAGCAGAAGAATATATCAATTACCGGACACGCCGCGACTTCCAGCGCAGCAAAGCGACGGACATCAACTTTACGATCGGAAAATTGATCAACAAGGATCAAACCGTCGTGAATGAAAATGCGAATAAGGATAGTGATGTCTTTAACACACAACGTGATTTGACTGCTGGGATCGTCGGCAAATCCATCGGTTTGAAGATGCTGCCGCCTCACGTAGCCAATGCCCATCAAAAGGGTGACATTCATTACCATGACTTGGACTACCATCCTTATACACCGATGACCAACTGCTGTTTGATCGACTTCAAAGGCATGTTGAACAACGGCTTCAAGATCGGGAATGCGGAAGTTGAAAGTCCAAAATCGATCCAAACAGCGACTGCCCAAATCTCGCAGATCATCGCCAATGTGGCATCGAGCCAATACGGCGGCTGCTCCGCAGACCGTACAGACGAGCTGTTAGCTCCTTTTGCGCGCCTAAATTACGCAAAACACTTGAAAGACGCGGAAGAATGGATCGATGATCCTGAAAAACAAAAAGCCTTTGCGAAACAAAAAACGCAAAAAGACATTTACGATGCGATGCAAAGTTTGGAATATGAAATCAATACGTTGTTTACATCAAACGGACAAACCCCCTTCACTTCTTTAGGCTTCGGTCTTGGAACGGATTGGTTTGAACGTGAGATCCAAAAAGCGATCTTGCAAATCCGGATCGAAGGTCTAGGCAGTGAAAAACGGACAGCGATCTTCCCTAAATTGATCTTTACTCTGCGCCGCGGGACAAATCTTGAACCAACAGATCCAAACTACGACATCAAAGAATTGGCATTGGAATGTGCTACGAAACGTATGTATCCAGATATCTTGAACTACGACAAGCTGATCGAATTGACTGGCAGCTTCAAAGTACCAATGGGCTGCCGTTCCTTCCTACAAGGCTGGAAAAATGACCAAGGGGAAGAAATCAATGCGGGACGGATGAATCTTGGCGTTGTGACATTGAACTTGCCGCGAATCGCGCTAGAATCTGGCGGCAGCAAAGAAAAATTCTGGTCATTACTAGAAGAACGCCTGCAAATCGCGAAAGACGCGTTAGTCTTCCGAATTGATCGTTGTAAAGAAGCAACGCCGGCAAACGCACCGATCCTTTATCAATACGGCGCTTTCGGTAAACGCTTGAAACGTACCGATGCTGTAAATGAATTGTTCAAAAATAAACGCGCAACCATTTCGCTAGGCTATATCGGTCTTTACGAAGTAGCCAGCGTCTTTTACGGCGGCGAATGGGAAGGCGACCCAGAAGCAAAAGCCTTCACTTTGAATATCATGAAAGATTTGAAGGAACACGCAGATGCTTGGGGCAACGAATACGGCTACCACTTCAGCGTGTACTCAACGCCAAGTGAAAGCTTGACTGACCGCTTCTGCCGTTTAGATACCGAACGCTTCGGAATTGTTGAAAATATCACGGACAAAGACTACTACACAAACAGTTTCCATTACGATGTTCGGAAAAATCCGACACCCTTCGAGAAGCTGGACTTTGAAAAAGAGTATCCTAAATACTGTTCTGGTGGTTTCATCCATTACTGTGAATACCCGGTTCTCCAGCAAAATCCTAAATCACTGGAAGCTGTTTGGGATTATGGGTACGACCGCATCGCCTACTTAGGAACGAACACACCGATCGATCACTGCTACGAATGCGGCTTCGAAGGCGACTTCAAACCAACCAAACGTGGTTTTGAATGTCCGCAATGCGGCAATCACGATCCAAAATCCTGTGATGTGGTAAAACGGACCTGCGGTTACCTGGGGAATCCTCAAGCACGTCCAATGGTTCATGGCCGTCACGAAGAGATCGCTTCTCGCGTGAAACATATGAAATAAAAAAGACGCGCAAACCCTCGTTTGCACCGTCTAAAAGGAATAACTGTTGACAGGGACGGCGCTCTTTGCCGCTCCCTGTTTTAGTTGAAAGGGGAAAAAACATGCGTAATCCCAAACCAAAAGAATGGCTCGCAAGTGAGTTGAGCCAACTGTATATTGCTGACTACAAGGCCTACAACTTCGTCGATGGTGAAGGCGTTCGAAATAGTTTATACGTCAGCGGCTGTCCCTTCGCCTGTGAAGGCTGCTTCAATGCGGCGGCGCAAAACTTTCATTATGGCAAACCCTTTACTCAAGAAATCGAAGACCAATTGATCGCCGACACCGCCCACGATTATGTCCAAGGCATCACCCTGCTAGGCGGCGAGCCCTTCCTAAACACGCAAGTCTGCCTAAAAGTGATCGATCGGATGCACGCTGAATTTGGCGACACCAAAGATATCTGGTCTTGGAGCGGGTATACGTTTGAAGAATTGCTGCTGGACAGTGAAGACAAATTAGAGATGCTGAGCAAGATCGATATTTTGGTCGATGGCCGTTTCGATCTTTCAAAGAAAAATTTGATGCTGCAATTTCGCGGCAGCTCTAACCAGCGGATCATTGACGTGAAAAAATCATTGGCTCAAGGCCGCGTCGTGATCTGGGAAAAGCTTCATGATTCAGAAAAAGCATTTGAACAAATTAAAAAGAGCGAACTAATCTGATCGCTCTTCCCACAATGGCAAAACAATATTTTCAAAAGCAATGGGATCTAGATTGGTCAAGGTAATACCGACTAATCGGATTCCTTTTTCTATTCCGCCGATCTCCTCCCAAATCAAACTCGCTTGAGAAAACAATTCTTCTTTTTTATCTATGTAATAAGGCAGCGTCACGCGCCGTGTCACGGTCGTATAATCTGTATAGCGAATCTTCAGTACCACTGTTTTTCCGTGGCGCTGTACGCGCCGCAGGGATTCTTCCACCTTCTCCGCCAACTGACGCAGTTGACTTAAGACTTCATCCTCCGTGGATAGCGGACGACCATAGGTATGCTCTTTTCCCACGGATTTTCGCTCACGGGTAATGTGAACTGGCGAATCATGGATTCCACGCACCTTCCGATACAAGGAATAGCCCATCTTCCCAAATTCTTGGATCAGAAACATCTCACTCTTTTCGTAGAGGTCTCCACCTGTAAAGATTCCCAACTCATTCATTTTAGGAACAGTCTTTTTCCCGACCCCGTGAAATTTTTCGATCGGCAATCGCTTCAGAAAAACCACAGACTCTTCAGGTGAAATAACGGTCATGCCCTTTGGTTTCTGATAATCAGAAGCCAGCTTCGCTAAAAATTTATTGTAGCTGACTCCTGCCGAACAAGTCAGTTGCAGCTCCTGCAAGATATCCTGCTGGAGCAAACGCGCGATTTTGATGGCCGAGCGGATGTCCATTTTATTTTCTGTGACATCCAGATATGCCTCATCGATCGAGACAGGCTCAATAATATCCGTGTAACGGTGGAAAATTTCCCGTACCTGATGCGAGACAGCCCGATACTTTTCATGATCGCCTGGCTTAAAAATAGCCTGTGGGCATAATTCGAAGGCCTTCTGCGCACTCATGGCTGAGTGGATACCGTAGATTCGCGCTTTGTAGTTCGCCGTCGTCACGACCCCTTTGCCGCCTGTGTCCGAAGGGTGGCGAGCAATCACCAGCGGATGCTTCGCCAGCTCAGGATCATCCCGCTCTTCTACCGAGGCAAAAAAAGCATCCATATCCATGTGAATGATTTTTCTCGATGTATCATTTTTCAATGGAAAAACCAATTCTGCCATCGTACACACCCCCTTTAGTCGTAAAAATCTTCCCCCTCATTATAACCGAACGTTTGTTCAGAGACAATCAATCCTGCTGAAAGTTAAAAGACGTTAAGAAGGCTCGTTGATTGTCGGATTCTTTTCTCAAAAAAAGTCCTTCTTCCAAAGTACGGAAAAAGGACTGTTGTCTTCCTATGAGTGTTTAACGTTCGATTAGATTTACTTTGCGGATCATTAGTTTGTCGGCAGAGCCTCGTTGGAACTCTTGAGGTTCTCCGAAGATTTCGGCATAAATAACTTTGTTGTGTTCGCGACGGCGAAGCTGGTAAATGATTTTCCCTGTATCTTCCAGCTCTTTCATCATTTCAGTCACACCGCCAAAGCCGGTCTTCTTGGTGATAAATCCTGTCGCTACCATTCGCTCATCCAGGTAACGGGCAGAAATGACAGAGCCCTTCGCCAAAGTAGTTCTCAAGGCGGTCGCCAATTCTTCTAGTTCTTCAGGAACGGGCAATTCACGTTCTACTGGTTGGTACAAGGTATCCCGTAAGGTGTTCAGCTCCTCTACCAACGCTTCATATTGTTCCTTTGTCAGCATGACGCCAGCAATTTTTTCACGGTTGAAAATATAAACCCCTGTCTCTGCTTTTCGAGCTTGAGCAAAAACATCCATTGGCGATTTTTTTACTTCTGTAATGGAAGATGTCGGAACATCTAATTTTCTTAACCCCATTCAGCTCTCCTCCTATTTAATAGTCCATCGATTGAAAGAACGAACTTCTATTTTTAGTTGTTTTACATTCTATTCACCCACGAATGTACAAAAAGATGCAAAATAGAACGGCATCCTCAACGTAGTCTTCATCATTATAGCATAACCTATCTTGAAGAAAAATCTTCACCTCAGTTTCCTCTTGGAGAAGTGTTGTAGGCCTGATACCTTTCTTGGATCAACAAGGAAGATTTTAAATTGGGGGTCAGCGTTAAGGAGGCTGAATGGACCGAAGAGAAGATTTCCTTTAACGCAAAAGCCAATTCATCCAGCTGGCAATTAGTCAAAAACGGCAATCGTCGTTTAAATTCTTTGGCTATGATAAAGAAATGATCGCTCACCGTATCCCCGCGCCATTTCAAATTGAAGAGCGTCAGCGGCAGCCCTTGATAAACCCCTAAAAATAAATCAAACAATTTAGCAGCCAGCAGCTCCTCCGTAGTGCCGGATTCTTCTATAAATACTTCTTCAATAATGGCACATGCCTCCTGCACCTCCTGATACAAGCTGCTCCGCTGCTGCTGATGGGACCTGTAAAGATCAAGATAGTTGTCGAAATGATGCCTAAGATAATCAAAATAGAAATATTCCGCCAATGGCGACTCCACTCCGAACTGACTGCGGAAGTCTTCTAACTGTTCCCCCGCAAAAAACGCCGCTTTCTCAATGGAGGGGAGGGACCGATTTAAATAATAGTGCGCCAGTTGATCATACATTTCCTGTTCCTCAAAAGAGTAGAAATCTCGTAAATAGCGTAACTGCAGCAGCACGATCAGTGCAGGCTCGCCCGCTACCTCTCCCGATCGGTGATTCACAGAAATATTCAAATGAAGGATCTGCTTGTTCAAGCGTCTTAGCTTGGAATAGCTGCTTTTGGTATCCCCGTCATTCCAAAGATAGCCTCGAAATAGTTGAAATCGCGGATCTGCGCGGATCAATTTACGGCAGAGTCCTAAATAATTCGGCTCGGACTGCCAGTTGATTTGCCAAATCTTCTCTTTTATTAAGAAATTTTTCTGTCGCAGCTCCTCTATGTCCCGTGAGATCGTTTTTCTGCTCACGGTCATTTTCTCAGCCAGCTCTGTGACTGAATAGCGACTGTATTGAATCCATTCTAACAATTGCAATTGCCGTTGACATTTTTTTCTCGTGATAAATTCCCAGATCATGCGCCACACTCTTTCCCCGTCAAATAAACTCCTTTCTTTAAACATAGCACAATCTAAGCCGCAGAAGTTTCTCAACTTTTTTCAAAAAATAAAAACGCCTGAATACTCAGACGTTTAAAGTCATCGCATTGATCGCGACGATGATCGTACTTAGTGACATTAAAATGGCACCCACTGCTGGACTCAAAAGGATTCCGATAGGGGCTAGAACACCCGCAGCCAATGGGATCGCGAGAATATTGTAGCCTGCGCCCCACCAAAGATTTTGGATCATTTTACTGTGGGTCTTTTTAGCTAAACGGACAAATTTCAAAATATCCTGTAAATTACTGTTGGTCAGCACGACATCTGCCGAATCAATGGCGATATCGGTTCCTGCGCCGATCGCCATTCCGATCGTGGCTCTGGCAAGAGCCGGGGCATCATTTATCCCGTCGCCGACCATCATGACTTTTTTCCCTTTATCCGTGTACTGTTTGATGATTTTCTCTTTATCATCTGGCAGCAATTCACTATAAAATTCATGGATTCCTAAATAATCAGCTACAGCCTTTGCCGCTGCCTGATTGTCGCCAGTCAGCATGACCGGTTCGATGCCGCTCTCCCGCAGCTTCGTGATAAAGTCCTGCGCTTGGTCTTTTAGCGTGTCCCCCATTGCAAAGAAGGCGACCAATTGGTCATCGATCAATAAGAACGAAATCGTGTTGCCCTGTGCTTGATAATCCTTCAGTTTTTCAGGATCAACCTGCAAGTGACGGTTTTCGATTTCTTTCTGATTTGCCAAAATAACTTGATGTCCTTCTACTGTGCCGCTTACGCCGACACCCTTTAACGTGGAAACATCTTCTGCTTTGTAAGGGGTGATCGTTTCTGATTTCAAATAATTCATAACGCCGACAGCAAGGGGATGGTTCGTTTGACTTTCCAACGCGCCGATATATTTCAACGCCTCTTCTTTGCTCTGGTCGGTCAACACTTCGACACCTGTCACCGTGAACTTTCCTTCAGTCAATGTACCAGTCTTATCAAGAAAGACGTAGTCCAATTTGTTTCCCTGCTCCAGCGCTTGACGACTTTTCAACAGCAAGCCATTTTTAGCTGCCAATGACGTAGAACGCGCGATCACTAAAGGAATCGCCAATCCTAAGGCATGGGGACAGGCAATGACAAAGACTGTCACCATACGATCCAGCGCCTGCGGCAAGTCTGCCACGAAGAGCCAAGCGATGAAGGTTAAAATACCAGCGGCCAACGCAATGTAGAACAACCATTTGGCGACCTTATCAGAGATCGATTCTAATTTTGATTTCTCCTGCTGGGCTTCCTTCACCATCGTCATGACTTTGGCTAAGTACCCATCTTCTCCTGTCCCTGTAACCTTCAGTTGAATGGTGCCGTCGCCATTGACGGACCCGCCAATGACAGTATCACCGACTTGCTTCTGAACGCCTTTTGATTCCCCCGTCACGGCGGACTCATCAACGATCGTAGCACCCTCGATGACCTCGCCGTCCGTCGGCATCTTATCACCCGCACGAACGAGCAAGTGATCGCCTGCGTGAATATCCTGCAGTTTCACTTTTTTCGCAGTACCATCTGCCTCGATCTTCGTCACTTCATCCGGCAGTAATTCAGCCAGCTTTTTTAAGGCGTTACTTGCATTCGAAACAGCGCTCATTTCTACCCAATGCCCTAACAGCATGATCACGATCAAGGTCGCTAATTCCCAGAAAAAGTCCATCACGTGTTCGTGGGGATTGAGTTTGTTCACGACAAAGGAGTACAAACTGTAGATATACGCAACGGAGATCCCCATTGCGATCAAGGTCATCATGGCGGGGCTCTTCATTTTCAGCTCCATTTTAGCGCCGCTGAGGAAAGGCTGACCGCCATAAATAAAGAGAACCGTCGCCAAAATCAATACGACCCACTCCGATCCTGGAAAAGTGAATTGAAACGGCAATTGTATCCCCATCATTGGGGAAAGAACGATGATAGGGATCGACAAAACAAGCGAGAGCCAAAACTTTTGTTTGAAATTCCCCATATGCATCGAATGGTCCATACCGCCGCCCATATCATGGTGCTCATGACCATCCATTCCATGATTCATCTCGTGATGATCGTGCCCCTCCATTGCATGATCCATATGTTGGTGATCATACATCGACGGGTCCTTTTTCATCGATTCATCCATTTTTTCTCCTTGCTTCATCTCAACGACCTCCTACATCATTTCATCTGATGCGTCCTTTTAGTTATTTCTAACCAAAAAGACGACTTATATTTTTTTCTGATTCAAGCTGAGCGAGTTCAGCAATACACTGACCGAACTAAAGGCCATCGCACCGCCGGCAATGATAGGATTCAAAAAGCCCACTGCGGCAAAGGGAATCCCGATCACGTTGTATAGAAACGCCCAGAATAAATTTTGTTTGATCTTTCTTAGTGTTATTTTGGATAGACGAATACTTTTCTCAACGGATAAAAGATCACTGTTCATCAAGGTTATGTCCGCTGTCTCCATCGCAATATCTGTTCCGCTGCCCATCGCGATGCCGATATCCGCCAAGGCTAAAGCTGGTGCATCGTTGATCCCATCGCCAACCATCCCTACAGATTCGCCTTTTGTCTGTAATTCTTTGACAACTTGCGCTTTATCCTCCGGCAAGACTTCTGCCACGATATCTGATGCAGCTAACCCCACCTGTTCACCAATGTAGCGTGCGGTCTGCGGGTTGTCGCCTGTCAGCATTTTCACGGTGATCCCTGATTCCTGCATTGCCGCAATGGCTGCTTTTGAGGAGGATTTTATCTGATCTGTCACTGAGATCATGGCAAGGACCTTCGCGTGATCCGTCAAGAACATCACTGTCTTTCCTTCTGCTTCCAACGCTAGCACACGTTCTTCATCAAATAAAATATTTCGCTCACGGACACCCCGCGTAGACCCGACAAAATAAGCCTTCCCGTTGATCACACCTGTGACACCTTGACCAGTCAAGCTTTCAAAAGAATCTACTGGCAGAATCGCCGCCTGATCTTTTCCATAATGATAGATGGCTTTCGCCAAGGGGTGCTCAGAATACTGCTCCAAGCTTGTTAAATAAGAGAGTGCTTCTGGATCGAAGGCATCAAAATCAGCAACTACTGGTTTTCCTTCAGTGATCGTCCCAGTCTTATCTAAAACGATCGTTGTCAAATGCGCGATCTTCTCCAGCGCGCCGCCGCCTTTGATCAAGATTCCAGACTTCGCCCCCAGACCCGTTCCTACCATGATCGCTGTTGGTGTCGCCAAACCTAAGGCACATGGACACGCGATCACCAAAACAGAAACACTATGAACGATCGCCTGTTGCCAATCTTGTGTGACGAAGCCTGTGGCTAGCAAGGTGATCAAGGCGATTCCTAGAACCGTTGGGACAAAAACTTTGGAAATTTTATCCGCGATTTGCTGAATCGGTGCTTTTTCTCCTTGCGCATCTTCCACCATACGAATGATACGAGAAAGAACGGTCATACTGCCGACTTGCGTTGCGGCAAATTGGATACTGCCTGTCGTATTAACGGTGCCGCCAAACACTTGATCTTCTGCTTGCTTATCGACCGGCAAACTTTCGCCAGTCAGCATGCTTTCATCGATAGTGGTTTGGCCGCTGAGAATTTTTCCATCTACGGGAATCTGTTCTCCGGGACGAACACGCACAACGTCGTCTGTTTGCACCTCTTCGATCGGTACTTCTTTCTCTTCACCGTTGACGATCACTGTGGCTGTCTTCGCCTGCAAGCTCATTAATTGTTTGATCGCATCACTGGTTTTTGTCTTCGCTTTTTGCTCCAAATATTTCCCCAGCAAGATCAAGGTGATGATCATGCCGCTGCTTTCAAAATACAGATCGGAATTATAAGGATTGAAGAAGCCGTTATAGACACTCAAGGCAAAGGCCGCGGTCGTGCCCATTGCTACCAGCACGTCCATATTCGGCGCTTTTGTCTTTAACGCATGATAGGCACCGCGATAAAAACGCTGCCCAACACCAAACTGCACCGGTGTCACTAAGATCAATTGAACCAGCGGCAGATGCAGAAAATGTACCCAGTTCCCGTGACTGCCCAGAAGCATCGCGATCATTGCGATCATCAATGGCGCTGTCAAAAGAGCACTCACGAGCAAATCACGTTTCATCTTCTTCAGATACGCAGCTTTTTCCTGTTCGATTTTTTGTTTATGGGCGTCATCAAAGAGTATCGCACCGTACCCGATGGCTTCTACTCGTTGGATCAACTGTTCCGCTGTTAGATTATCGGCAAATTGGACCGTGGCCTTTTCAGTCGCCAAATTCACATTCGCTTCCAGCACACCCTCAGTGGCCTTTAATTCTTTCTCCACGCGGGCAGAACAGTTGGCACAGGTCATGCCAGTGATCGCGAATGTTTCTACTGTTGCGTCTGCCAATTAAATCACCTCAGTTTCATACCCTGCTTCGGTCACTGCGGCAGCGATTTGTTCTGCTGAAACCTTTGCTTCGTCAAATTTCACCACACCTTGGTTCTTTTTCAAGTGGATCTTTACTTTATCGATCCCTTCCAATTGGTTGATTGCCTTTTCTACATTTGCTACACAGTGATTGCAGCTCATTCCGTTGATTTCAAATTGTTTTTTCATGTTGATCGTCTCCCATTCTAATTGAATTATTTTTTATGGCTGTTGCCAGTTAGTCCTTATGATGATTGCATTCACACTGTCCGGGGATACAGTTGCACGCGATTGTATCGACGGTCTTCTTCTTTACTAATTGTTCCTTGATCTTTTCCACATCTGCCTCCGTCAGTTCCGCTTCTGCAACTAATTCAGCAATGGTTTCGCCGATTCGTTTGGCACAAATATGAGAAAAGAGATTCTCTGTCGCACTTTTTACCGTCTCGCCTTCACTGATTGCCGGATAATAAATATACTTTTTCCCTGACTGCTCGGTCCGTACCGCTTCTTTTTTTACTAAGCGCCCTAATAACGTCTTGATCGTGGCGGGCTTCCACGCCATCGTCTGACCAAGGATGTCGATGATTTCTTGTGCGGTCGTGGATTCCTGTGTCCAAATCACTCGCATGATCTCCCACTCGGAATCACTGATCTTTACTGGTGTGATTGTCATAGCCATACACTCACCTCTTTCGTTTACAATTGTAATCTACATCTTTTAGTTTACATTTGTAATCGTCATTCGTCAACTGATACGATAATTTTTTTGTACGGCGAGAAATGAGTGCCCATTAATGCCCCCTTCTGCAATGAAGCGTGGACCACTTTGAATACCTCTTTTCCCCGCAAAAAAAGCTTTGTGACCACTAGAGCCACAAAGCCTGTTCACCTACTATTTTATTCTTAAACAACGCATCGCATTCAACACAGCGATCACAGTGACACCTACGTCTGCGAAAACGGCGGCATACATCGTTGCGAAGCCTAATGCTCCTAAGACCAACACGACCACCTTGACACCGATCGCAAACACGATGTTTTGTTTGACGATCCCCATCGTTTTACGTGCGATTCCAATCGCTGTCGGGATTTTTTCAGGCTGGTCATCCATGATCACGACATCCGCTGCCTCGATCGCGGCATCCGACCCTAGGCCGCCCATAGCGATACCGATATCAGCGCGGGCAAGCACGGGAGCATCGTTCATCCCATCACCGACAAAAGCCGTTTTGGTTTCCCGCTGCAATTCCTCTTCTAAATGCGTGACCTTATCCTCTGGCAGCAGTTCACTATAGACTTGATCGATCCCGATCTTCTTACCGATCGCATCCGCGATTCCGCGATTGTCTCCAGTCAGCATGACGGTACGCTTCACACCGAGGCTCTTCGCTTCAGCCAATGCTTCAGAGACATTGTCCTTGATCTCGTCAGCAATCACTAAATGTCCGACAAATCTTCCATCCATCGCAACATAGACGATCGTGCCGATTTCCTGTACGGCTTGGAATGGAATGTTCTTGTTTGCCATCAGCTTTTCGTTGCCGACTAAGAAATGATGCCCATCGATCTCAACTGAGAGCCCAAAACCTGCGATTTCTTCTAATTGACTGACAGCGAGCAATGGTTGATCGACGTAATTTACGATTGATTGGGCAATCGGGTGAGTGGAGCTTTGTTCCGCACTAGACACATACTGTAAGAATTCCTTTTTGTTCATGGTCGTTTCAACAGTTTGAACTTCAAAGACACCCTTCGTCAGCGTTCCTGTTTTATCGAAGACCAAGGTTTCCACGTTTGCTAACGTTTCAATATAGTTGCTGCCTTTGATCAGGACACCGGCTTTGCTAGCACCGCCGATCCCGCCAAAGAAACTCAACGGTACAGAAATAACCAGCGCACACGGACAAGAGATCACTAGAAAGGTCAACGCACGATAGACCCAATCATAAAAGGGCTCTCCGGTCACCAGCGGCGGCACGACTGCCAACAAGACAGCCAAGCCGACAACGATCGGTGTGTAGTAGCGAGCAAAGCTGGTAATAAAGTTTTCTGCCGGTGCCTTTTTACTGCTGGCATTTTCCACCAAATCTAAGATTTTGCTGACCGTCGACTCACCAAATGTCGTTGTCACTTCTACAGTCAATTGTCCGCTCTGATTAATAAACCCGCTGAGGATCTGTTCCTCCGGATGGATACTGCGGGGAACAGATTCTCCTGTTAACGCAGAGGTATCCAGCATCGAATTGCCTTCTTTGACGATCCCATCCAACGGTACCTTTTCCCCCGGCTTGATCAAGATACGATCGCCCACCTTGATCGCTTCAGGCGCGACCTTTTTCACTTCACCGTTCTGGATCAAGTTCGCCGAATCTGGACGAATCGCTAACAGTGAGCTGATTGATTTTCTTGATTTTGCAACGGCGTAATCTTGGAAGAATTCTCCTACTTGGTAAAACAGCATAACGGCCACTGCTTCTGGATATTCTCCGATCGCGATGGCGCCAACGGTTGCGATCGCCATGAGAAAGTTTTCATCGAAGATCTCTCCATGGAAAATGTTTGAGATGGCGGTTTTGAGGACGTCATAGCCGATCCACAGGTATAAGATCAAATAAGCAATCAGCTTCAACGGCATTGCCGGAGTAAAGATAGCCAAACCTCCTAAAGCAATGATCGCCACAACGATTTGAATGATTTTTCCTTTAGAGCTTTCCTCTTCTCGTTGCGTTTGCACGCTGTTGACTTCAACATCCGGCTCCAACTTATTCACGATCTCCTTCGCTTCCTCGCTGACACGTTCAATATCTTTTTCCGGTGCAACGATCGTCAGTTTCGTGCTCATAAAATCCACTTGAGCCTGCTCCACACCTTTGATTTGCTGTACAGAGCGCTCGATCTTCGCTGCGCAGTTCGCGCAATCCAACCCATCTAACCGATATACTTTTTCCATGAGATTCCCTTCTCTCTTTTACATATGAATGATCCTTCATGTATATTATATATGAGAGCTCATTCATATGTCAAGCATAAAAAGAAAGCTTTTTCAAAAATATTTCCCGCTCATTTTCCTCTAACTCTATTTCTAAAAAAGAGACTTGAAAGAGCCCTACAAACACAAAAAAAAACGCCGAGAATGTCCTCGGCGTTTCAACGATCGTAACTTATGGATAAATACGGTTCAACAAACGTGGGAATGGAATGGCTTCACGAACATGGTCGATCCCTGAAATAAATGTGATCGTCCGTTCAAGTCCTAAACCAAAACCTGAATGGGGCACAGTCCCATATTTACGCAGATCCAAATACCATGAATATTCTTCTTCGTTCAAGCCTGCTTCACGGATTTGTTCCAACAAGTAATCATAGTCGGTCGCACGTTCAGAACCGCCGATGATTTCTCCATATCCTTCTGGCGCGATCAAGTCGGCACAGATCACGACATCTTCACGTGTTGGGTGTGGCTTCATATAGAAAGGCTTGATAGCCTTTGGATAATTTAAGATGAAGACTGGACGGTCGAAGGAATTCGCGATAAACGTTTCGTGCGGCGATCCAAAATCTTCGCCCCACTCAATATCGTCAAAGCCATTTTTCTTCAATAATTCAATCGCTTCGTCATAAGAAATCCGCGGATAAGGAAGCTTTGTATAGTTTTTCAAAATTTCTTTATCACGTCCCAAGACGTCTAATGCGTAGTCACAGTTATCTAGAACACTTTGTACTAAGTAAGCCACGTATTGTTCTTGCACTTCTAGACTGTCTTCTTGATGCATGAAGGCCATTTCTGGTTCGATCATCCAGAATTCAATCAAGTGACGGCGTGTTTTTGATTTTTCAGCACGGAAAGTCGGTCCAAATGAGAAGACTTTTCCTAATGCCATCGCTGCTGCTTCCATGTATAATTGTCCACTTTGAGATAAATAGGCCTTATGGTCGAAATAATTTGTTTCAAATAAATCGCTGGTTCCTTCAGGAGCTGAACCTGTCAAAATCGGCGGATCTACTTTTACAAAACCATTGTTATTGAAGAATTCATAGGTCGCACGAATGATCTCGTTACGAATCAGCATGATCGCATGTTGTTGTGACGAACGCAACCATAAATGACGATGATCCATCAAGAAATCTACGCCATGCTCCTTCGGTGTGATCGGGTAATCATGGCTTTCACCAATGACTTCGATCGACGCTACACCTAATTCATAACCGAATTTAGAGCGTGTGTCCTCCCGAATTTCTCCTGTAACAATGATTGATGTTTCTTGCGTCAATTCTTTCGCTAAATGAAAAACTTCTTCTGATACATCACTTTTGACAACGACCGCTTGAAAGTAAGCTGTCCCATCACGTAATTGTAAGAAAGAAATCTTTCCGCTTGATCGTTTATTCGCGACCCAAGCCCCGATTTTTACTGTTTCGCCAACATGGTTCTTGGCATCGATGATTTGAATTTGTTCCACAAATGTCTCTCCTCACTTATTTATCCCGAAATAAGGTTTTACTTTTTACTATTTTCTATGAAACGACGAATCCGCACGACTGCTTCTTCTAGGTTTTCCATACTGGATGAATAACTCATTCGCACGCTGTCAGAAGAACCGAACCCTTCGCCTGTTACCAGCGCCACACGCTCTTGTTCCAACAAATCGTTGACCCAAGTCGTCACATTGTCGTAGCCGCCTATCTCCATCGCACCTTTGATGTTCGGAAACAGGTAGAACGCTCCTTGCGGTTTTTTAAGCTCAAAACCTGGCAGGTCCGCTACTTTTGGATAGATGGTATTCAACCGCTCTTCAAACGCTTGACGCATCTTTTCTGCTGTTTCCTGCTCTCCCGATAAAGCCTCAGCAGCAGCTACTTGGCTGACCGCCGTCGGATTGCTCGTTGCTTGAGAAGCAATCGACGTCATGGCACCGATGATCTCTTCGTTCCCGATCGCATAGCCAATTCGCCAACCCGTCATAGAGTAGGTTTTCGAAACGCCATTGATGATCACGGTATGATGAAAAATATCTTCTGACAATGAAGCAAGATGGGCTGCTTTGTTTCCATTATAAACAAGATGATCATAAATATCATCTGAGACAATCAACAGGTCGTGACGGACGGCCCATTCCCCGATTTCTCGCAGCTCGTCTTCCGTGTAGATCATCCCTGTCGGATTCGACGGGGAATTGATGATCAGTGCTTTTGTCTTTTCCGTACGAACCTCTTCTAGTTGATCGATCGTGATCTTGTAGTCATTGTTTTGCGCACCTGCAACAAACACAGGATTTCCTTGAGCCAGCTTGACTTGTTCACCATAACTCACCCAATAAGGAACTGGGATGATGACTTCATCTCCTGCGTCCAGAACTGCTTGGAACAAGGTATACAAGGCAAATTTTGCCCCGCTTGTGACAATGACATTCTTCGGTGCGATGGAAAGGTCATAATTTTTCTTAGTGAAGTCCACGATCGCAGATTTCAATTCAGGGGTGCCGCCAGAGGCAGTATAGAAGCTGACTTTGCCACCTTCGATTCCCTTGATCGCTGCCTGCTCGATGTTTTCCGGCGTTGTGAAATCAGGCTCCCCTACAGTCAAGCTGATGACATCTAATCCTTGGGCTTTCAACTCTTTGGCTTTGGCGGTAGCTGCTAAAGTGACGGACGGTTCTAAGTTTGTTACACGCTGTGATAATTTCATAACCAATAACTCCCTTACCAAGTTTTTTTAGATTTCTTTGATGACTTTGATTTGTTTGCCATCATTAAATGACAGCAAGTAATAAAAAATCGCGCCCTTCTCATCCTTCGCGGTGATCTCCCAAGCGGTTTTATCTTGATAGATCCCTAAGTTGGCTTTCTCAAAAATCAGATCTGGATTCTCCTCATTAAAGCGTTTCTCTGCTTGTTCTTCGGTCAGACCATCCTTTTGATTGAGAACGCGGACTTTCTCTCCTGATTTCGGAACGATCACGATGATCGATTCGCCAGTATTATTTTCACCCGTAACGGTGAAATAGGTTTTTTCACGATTGAACCAATAAAAATGATCGACCGTTTTTAAATCGGCATATTTTTCTGCCATTTGAACCGCTTCTCTTTTAGCTTGCTGCATCGGACGATTTGAACGGATAAAAATCATGGTCGCCGCCACGATAATAATTAGTAAAAATGCCACGATCCCTAAAAGCCAACGGTTGAGCTTTTGCTGCCTTGTACTATTCGTATCCAAAATCATACTCCTCTCAGACAAGCTACATTATACCAAAAGAAGGGCTTTGCCTCATTAATTCTCATCACTTTTGTCAGAATTTAAAAATTGATCCGCTTCAAGCAGAATCTCTTCTAACGGCAATTGTTTGATTGGAAGGTCCTTTGGCAATGCTTTTCGTAATTTTTCGCCGTACTTCGCAGTGATAAAGCGCTGATCCAACAAGAGCATTACTCCCTTGTCCTTGTCTGAACGAATCAACCTTCCCAATGCTTGGCGCAGCCGCAATGCTGCATGGGGGACTGCCTCTTGGTAAAACGGATTGATTCCTTCAGAGGCTAAATACTCATTCCGTGCTTTGACCTGTAGCCGTTTAGGATTTTCAAACGGCAAACGAGTAACGATCAAAAGCTGCAGAATCTCTCCTGGCAGATCGACCCCTTCCCAAAAACTGTCGGCTCCGAACAGCAGCGCGTCATTTGATAACAAGAAACGCTTCAACAATTTTTCGCGGCTGCCGCCAACACCTTGAGCCAAAACCTCTCTGCCTTCATTTAATAAAGGCACACGCACGCGTTGATAGACACGATTCAAAATATCGTGAGAAGTAAAAAGAATTAAGATCGGACGTTTCTGATTGTCTGCCATTTTTCGAACCACGTCGGCGATGTATTGCGCATACTGATCCGGTGAGGTCGACTGGATGCTGATCGTATCCGTCGGAAGGTACAGGCGCGCTTGGTTGGCATAATCATAGGGACTGCTGATTATCTTTAAAGGTGTCTCCGCTATCCCCCAACGCTTCGCGAAATAATGCCGATCGCTGCCGATTTTCAACGTACCGCCCAAATAGAGAATCTGCTTGTACCGCTCATACCACTTCGTTTGACTGATCAATGCCGCTTCCAAATCCTGGACTTGGAACGTTTTTCGTTTGGCATTGAACCAATGAACATAGCGGGCATCCCATTTTTCACTAAATGTTTCAAATGCTGTCTGCTGCTCTGTCAAATTGTTCAGTAATGCTTGCAGGTCGCCCCATTCCGCCTGTTCTTTGATACTGAACGTCTCTTTGTACCTGACAAAATACCCCGACAATTGATCCCCCAAATCCAACGCATCTTGGTAAAGACGCTTGATCCGCTGCAAAACATGCTCCCCAGCCAAGGACAATTGGTCGATCATCTCTTTCGTCAGCAAGCGTTCCTCTTCCGCAGGAAACTCTTCCTTGAAAATACGATAAAAATCCGTCAGGTCCTCATTTAATTCCTGAAGAACATCTTGAAGAATTTCAAGCGTATGCTGGCTTTGCTTGTCTTTGTGGATCAATTTTTTCCAAACAGCAAAGGTTTGCTGGTCAAAAAGATGGGCAAACGAACGCTGGATCGCCAATACATTAAAGTTCTGAGTGCTGACTTTTTCCAAGACTCGATTTAAATGATGGGCTTCATCAATAATCAGATACGAACTGTTCGGCAGTTGAGGAATTTTCCGTTGATCCTCTTGCGCTAAATAGGCATGATTGGTGATCACCAAATTACTTTGAGCCAATTTTTTTTGACGATGATGAATAAAATCTGCTTGATAAAATGGGCTGCTGGGATTCAATGTATGCACGCCTAAATGAGAGACCTCTTGCCAGAAAGGGTGTTTCAAGCTAGTCATATTCAGCTCATCAAAATCCCCTGTTTCGGTTTGAGTTAACCAGACAAGCACCGACATTTGATAAAATGTGTATTGTTTTTGCGCCGTTTCTTTCTCAAAGCTCTGATAAAAGCGCTCAAGATCCAAGTAATGACGACTGCTTTTCATCACTACTGCCTGCAACGGCTGATCCAACAGACGATTGATCAACGGCAAGTCGTGGCTCAAAATCTGCTCTTGCAGCAGCAAAGAGACCGTACTGATCACCAGCGGTTTTTCCGGAGTTGCCAAAAAACTCATGGGTAATAAATAGCCCAACGTTTTGCCGATTCCTGTTGCGGCCTCTACTAAAATATTCTTGTCATCTTTCTTATTAAAAAAATCATACACAAGATTCATCAAACGCGCTTGTTCTTTTCGAAAATCCAATTCACTGTGATAGATTTTCTCCTTGGCTTTCCGTGAGCGAGGATAGGCCTTCACCCCAAAATAGCTCTCAGAAAAAAGCGGCACACGCTTCTTGCGCAGCGCTAATCCACGAATGATCACCAACTCATCCGACAAAGGACGAGGGTCTTCTTGCATCTCTTTCAGACATTCTTCTAAATAATTTTTGGTTTGAAACGCCATTTGATCAGCCGTTTCCACGATTTTTTCCACTGTAATGATTGGCAGTTCTTTTATTTTCGAGTCTAGATATAATAATAATTGCGCAGTTACATCCGCGTCGCTATCCGCTTGATGGGGATTTTCATGGACTAAGTGCAGCTCCTCTGCCAAATCTTTTAAGCGAAAGCTCAAAGACGTCGGCATAAACACTTGCGCCAACTCAACGGTATCAATACCGGGGATCGTCAATGGCGGCATACCGCAACGCTCTAGCTCATTACTTAAAAACGGATAATCAAAATGAATGTTATGGGCAACAAAGATTGTATCTTCCAATAAATTAGTGATCGTTTGAGCCACATCTTCAAAATATGGGGCTTTTCGCGTTCGTTGGTTCGTAATTCCTGTCAGCGTTTGGATCTGCGCTGGAATATTCTGATCTGGATTAATATCCGTCGAGAAATGCGTTACGATCTTGCCGTTCTCGATCAATACACAGCCGAACTGAATGATACGATCGGTTTTTGGATCGGTTCCAGTCGTTTCAATATCAACCACAGCATAATTCTTTTTCACACTTCTCCTCCTTCCTCAAACACAAGAAGTGATTTCCTTATAAAACCACGTATCTCACTAGCCCACATACTTTGCTTCTGTCAGTTTTAGAAGCAGCATGGGATCATCTACCTCACGCATTATATCTGAATAGTACCACTTTCTACAAGGAAGTTCTTCATTCGAAGCGATTTCAATTTATAAAAACAAAAAAAACCAGATGCGTGAGCATCTGGTTTAAAAGTCTACTTAATTAAGCTTTGTTAACGTTTGTAGCTTGAGGTCCACGTTGGCCTTCTTCTACGTCGAAAGTCACTGCTTGACCTTCTTCTAAAGTTTTGAAGCCGTCGCCTTGGATAGCTGAGAAATGTACAAATACGTCATTTCCGTTTTCAGCAGTGATAAATCCGTAGCCTTTTTCTGAGTTGAACCATTTTACTGTACCTTGTTCCATGTTAAACATCCTCCTAGGATAAAAATTAGTTTGTAATTACTTGAATGGTGAAATAGGAAAGATGTTGTCTGAAACAAACTTGCCAATATTACCGTACAAAAACTACACTTAGAAGTATAACACAGATAAAGCGATAACACTAGGTTATCGCTTAAAATTTTTATTCTTAATATATTTGAACTATTCGAACATTAATACCGTAGTATCGCTAATAGACTTTTCTCATCTGGAGCGTCTTTTTGGTCTAGAACAAAGACCTGTCCGCCATTTTTGATAACATTGTCCGCAATCTCGTTCAAGACTTGGCGACGATCATATTCGACATCTGGATCTTCTCCGAACCCATCGACTAGGTTGGATGTTGCGATAAAGAGATGAGAAATCTTCCCTTCCTTCGCGGCCGGTACAATGTCTACTAATTGGTCAATAAATTTTCTATCCATTAATTTTTGGTACGTTTGTGTCTCAACAGATGCCAATTGATCCGTCAATTTCTGTGACTCTTTTTTGATTTCGTTGATCGTTGCTTGTGCTGGCGAACCATTGATTGCCGCCTTATCTGAATAATAAGGATTTTTCGCAACTTTTTTAAATTGTGTTTGATTCTCTGGCAAGGCAAAAAGATATACTGGAAGTTGATCTGGGTTTTCAAACTCTTTTAAATAGTTGTCCACTGCTTGGTAATAGTTCACCCAGTCAATTTCGACTTCTTCATCCTTCGTATTGATGCCATGATAGCTGCCGACCTCTCCGCCGCGAGCAGATACGTTTAAGTTTCCTCCCGTTAATTCATCTCCAAGAGCCGTGACAATATCTTTCGGAGCATCCTCTGGCAGATCGACTTCTTTCACTTTTTTGTTACGGATAAAATAGAGTTTCATAGAATCTCTATTCAAAGCCATTAAATAGTAAGAATAATTAAATTGTGCATTCTTGATGATCGCCAACAGATACGGCAAGTCGCTGACATAATATTGATCGTCCACAGCGATACTTAAGCGATGGATATAACTTTCTTCTGCCGTAAGGATCACCGCAATACTTTCTGTTCCGTTTCGCCAAAAATCACCATCTGCGAGTAGTTGATTGATCTTTTCTTGGAATGGTTCAAAGCTGTGATCAGTGTATTTTTTTTCAAAACGACGTTTCGCTTCTTTAGCGAAGTTTTTAAACGTGATTTGATCTTTTTCAACTTCTTGATGCGCATGGTGTGTATTCAACATGAATGTGATAAACGGACCGGTGGCTTCTTCTGAAGTCAGTTCAGATAGTAACTTTTTACTGATATTTGCCATAAATGTACCCTCCTATTTAAGTCTTCCAAATCAAGTGTACCATAGCTGTTAAATTCCATGAAACGAAATGCAACCCTTACATTATGTAAATAACTAAAAAATTTCACAGAAATTTGCATAAGTTTTTTCTAATTCATTTCTTATCGATTAACAAACTGCTATTCATGAATTCATTGATTGTATGCATTATCATTAATTTATACCAATTATCCCGAATTGGTTTTTCATACTTACTCCTACCAAGAGTAAATAACAACCTTCATTTCCACCATAGTGACGGCTATGGTGGTTTTTTGCGGCTTTCGCGCGTTCCCACAATCATTCGGATACGAAATCCCTTTGAATTTTTACGATTGATTTGTTTGCGTTTCCATTATTTGCTAAACTGGAGCTACTAAATCAGCGAGGTGTGTTATGAAAACTGCGGAGGAAATGTACCAATTTTGTCAACATGCGAAATTCTTTTCAGGGTCCGATCAACAATGGAGCGAAAAACTTTTTTCAGTGCTGGAGAAACATTTAGGGCCTCATGAAGAGGTTCTTGTTTGCTTTATTGGGCTGCACAATCGAACATCTGCAACCAAAAATGACGGCTTTTACGCCTATGCTTTAACCAATCAACGATTTATCATGGGGCAAAAGAAATTGATTGGCGATGAGTTTAAAGTGATTCCTTTGGCAAATCTTCAGGAACTTCGTTTAACAAAAGAAACCAGCTTGGATATATTAGAGATTTCCTCTTTAGAAGGCGTAACAAAAATAGTCTTGACGGAAGACGAAGCACCCTATGTCTTAGCGACTTTAAAGCAAACAGTCCAAGAGATCACCACAAAAAAAGAACCCGAGACCCACTTAAGCAAAGCAGAACAGCTCTTGAAAATGAAAGAGCTGATGGATCAAGGAATCCTGACAGCAAAGGAATTCGAAAAAATAAAAGAAGAAATCTTTCAATAAAAAACTGTCTGAGAAAAATTTTCTCAGACAGTTTTTTTCTATTGGATCGCTGCTTTTCCAGACTCCCGCGTGCGTATCCGAATCGCTTCTTCAATGGGATATACAAAGATTTTTCCTGTTCCGCATTCTTCTGATTGGCAGGTCTCTAAAATCAAATCAATCACTCTCTCTACATTTTCATCTGCTAAAATAAAGCTTACTGCTATTTTAGGTAATAATGTCGTGATGACCTCTTGTCCTCGAACGTGCGTCTTTTGTCCTTTTTGCAAGCCGCAGCCTAATACTTGGCTGACAGTCATCCCGTTTACTTCAATTTCCTGATCGATCGCTGCTTTGATCGCTTCTAACTTTTCTTGTCTGATGATCGCTTCAACTTTTTTCATCGCGTCCTCCTATAGTCTCCTAAGAATCCATTCCCATAAATGTCGGATAAGCATTTTCATCATGCTCGATTTGGTCTAGCCCTAACGCTTCTTCCTGTTGAGAAACACGAATCGGCATGAAGACCCGGATCAAAGAGATGATCAAATAGCTTGCGACTCCAGCAAAAATCAATGTAAAAATGACGCTCTCGATTTGTGCGATAAACAAATGGGTCTCGCCGTAAATCAAACCTGTTCGTCCACCAACCGAAGGATCAGCAAAAATCCCTGTTACGATGCCGCCGAAGATGCCGCCGACACCATGACAACCAAAAGCATCCAGTGCATCGTCAAAACCAAGCTTCTGCTTAATTACTGAAATGAAGAAATAACAGAACGGACTAACCAATGCGCCAATGAGGAGGCTTGACCAAATCGAGACAAATCCCGCCCCAGGAGTAATTGCCACCAATCCGACAACTGCACCGGTACAAGCACCGACGACCGTTGGCTTGCCATTTAGGACTTTCTCAATCAGCATCCATGACAACATCGCGCAAGCAGCCGCTGTGTTGGTCGTGATCATCGCATGGATCGCAAGTCCGTCCGCCGCTAAGGCCGAGCCGCCGTTGAAGCCAAACCAGCCAAACCACAAAAGCCCTGTCCCTAAGACAACAAAAGGAACATTGTGAGGACGATAATCGCCGAGATGGTATTCTCGACGACGGCCTAAGACAATCGCCAAGACCAGCCCAGAAATCCCTGAACTAATATGCACCACATTCCCGCCGGCAAAATCGATCGAGCCGATCTTGTCTAGAAAACCGCCGCCCCAAACCATATGCGCCATGGGGAAGTAGACAACGATTAACCAAATGGCTATGAATAGGAAAATCGCTGAAAAGCGCATGCGACCGGCGACTGATCCTGTTAAAATCGCTGTCGTGATCAAGGCAAACATCATTTGAAAGAACGCGAATAAGCCTTCTGGGATACTATCTCCTTTCGTCATAGAGACGCCATTAAAAAATAGCTTGTCCAAATTTCCAATAAATTCTCCGCCGCCGCTAAATGATAGCGAGTAGCCAACGACTACCCAAATCAAAGAGGCTAATCCCATCGTACAAATGACCATCATCATGGTGTTCAAAATATTTTTTCTCCGCTCCAACCCGCCATAGAAAAATGCCAATGCGGGCGTCATAAGAAAAACTAACCCTGAACAAATCAAAATAAATGCAATATTCGCTGCCATCAAATCACTCCATTTCTCTTTATGTTAAGTATTCTAACATCGTTTTTAAATAAAAAAAGAGTTTTCCCTCATTTTTTTCATTTAATTCTAATTTAATAACTTTGTGTGTGAGAAAAACTAACATAAAAAGAGCAGGAAGAATTTCCTGCTCTTACAATCCGTGATATTCTTTATAGACCTCTTGTTTTTTCAGTCCATGTCGTTTCGCGACAGTTTTGATAGCCTCCTTCGAGCTTTCGCCGTCTGAAACCAATACGTCCACTTGCTCTTTGAGTGAGCCTTCAAAAATTTCTTCTTCTACCTTCTCTGTCGTACCGGAAACCAGCAAGCAGCACTCTCCCTTTAACGAATGCTCCGACAGGTAGTCGATCACTTCCTCTGCTGTGCCTCGCAGATACTCCTCATAGAGCTTGGTCAGCTCTCGGCAAATGACCACTTCGCGATTGCCAAAAACTTCCAGCATATTTTTCACGGTCTCTTTTATACGATGGGGAGACTCATAAAAGATCATTGTCGCCGTTTGATTTTTCAGCTCTGCTAATTCCTTTTTCTGGGTACTTTTCTTTCGTTGCAGGAATCCATAGAAATAGAAAGGTTGCGGCATCAGACCAGAAGCAATCAGCGCCGTCATACCCGCAGTTGCTCCAGGCAGCGCCACTACAGGAATGTCTTCCTCAATACAAGCAACGACTAATTCATGCCCCGGATCACTAATAGAAGGCATGCCTGCATCGCTGACTTGCGCGATTGATCGCCCACTTTTAAGAAATGCCAGCAGTTCAGGAATCCGTTCGTTGTAATTATGCTCATGCAAGCTTTTTTGCCCAACCTTTACCTCAAAATGATTCAGCAATTTTTGCGTATTTCGAGTATCCTCACTGGCGATCAAATCGACCGTTTGCAATGTCTTAACTGCACGAAAGGTCATATCCTCCAGGTTCCCGATCGGCGTAGGAACCAAATACAGCGTTCCAACTTCTTGTGCAAAACTTTTTTGAATTCTCACAGACATACTCCTAACTTCCTTCTATGTATTTACTACCCATCGATACTCGCAAAAAAGCGGGTGTGACAAGCAGCGTCATACCCACTAGTTGAAATTGATTTATTTTTGCTTACTTTCGCGATAGATGACGTCTAAACAAAAAGCACATGGCTCATCCTGTTCACGCCTTGAACCGTAAAGTAAATTGCACACGTGAAACCCGTCTTCATATATCTTTTCAAGGTTTAAACGAGACTCCGACAATTCCTGCCGTTCATCTAAGACTGGAGATTTTTTGGCATCAATCTCGCGAATCCGTTCACGCAAGCGTTCATTTTCCATTTCCAATGTGGCATTTTTTTCAACGAGTTCCAGCAGCGTTTCTTTCATTGACACTAGATCCTCAAGGTTTTTTTGCATGTCCACTTCTAACTGATTCAGGCCATCATACAACGAACGTCGGTCCATCATGACACATCACCTGCTTCAACTAGTTCTTGATAATCGAAATCGACAGTCATATCACGGCCAAACAAACGCACCTTCACTACCTTGCTAAGCAGATTCAACCCGATTACTTTTCCACGCCCTTCTGGTGTGTTGATTTCATTACCATAATCCGGCATTTCTTTTTTGGCTGCTTCATACTCGCCATTTTCATACTTCAGGCAACACATCAAACGGCCGCAAAGGCCTGATATTTTTGTTGGATTCAATGAAAGACCTTGATCTTTCGCCATTTTAATAGAAACAGGAATAAAATCTCCTAAGAAGGTCGAACAGCATAATGGTCGCCCACACGGCCCGATTCCGCCAAGAATCTTGGCTTCATCCCGAACCCCGATCTGACGCAGCTCAATTCGCGTACGGAAAACACCCGCTAAGTCTTTGACCAGCTCCCGAAAATCGATCCGTCCATCCGCGGTAAAATAGAAAATCATTTTGCTGCGGTCATACGTGTATTCCACTCGGATCAATTTCATTTCTAACTCATGGGCCCGAATCTTCTCTTTTGCTGTTTTGAACGCGGCATCCGCATCGGCTTCATTTTGCGCTACTTTTTTTAGTTCTTTATCTGATGCTTTATGTAATATCGTTTTTAAATCATCGGACAAATCTTTTTTTGCTATTTCTATTTTTGGAATTGCCACTGTCGCAATCTGGTGCGCCTGTTGCGACTCGACCAAGACTTTATCATTATAAAAATATTCGTTTTTCCCCGGTGCATAATAATAGATATGACCAGCATCACGAAAACGAACACCCACAACTTCAACCATGGTTCTCCCTACTCTCTTAAATAACGTTAAGCAAAAACAATACGTAACGTTACTTGTTCTGCGATATTTTGAAATGACACGTTTGCCTCTAGCTTTTGACTAGCTAGCAAAACTTCTTCTAATAGATGGTTGTAATTCTCTAGGTTGGTTTGATTTTCTTTCATTACTTGATCACGCTTTTCTTTCACAAAATAAGCCAACATTTCAAAGGCAAATTGCTGCTGCGCTTTATCCTTAAACGTCTTTGTCAGCTTTTTCTGAACGTAGATAAACGCTTGCGGATCATTTTTATCAAGATAATTAAACCATTGAATAACAACCTCTCTAGCTTCATTAAACCATTCATCTTTTGAGATTTCAACAGCTTTTCCATAACTATTTGTTAAATTTGCTAAGAGTTTTGCTGTTTTCGCAGAGATTTGTTCCGCTTCTAAACGGGATTGCAAGCGCGCAGTAGACAACGCTTGAAAGTGGATGATCTGACAACGAGATCGAATCGTCGGCAATATCTTTCCTAACGATTGTGTCTCTAAAATAATCATGAAGTTTGCTGGCGGTTCTTCCAAAAACTTTAATAGACTGTTTGCCGAGTTGACATTCATCTTTTCCGCTTGGTGAATAAGTACGACTTTCTTCGCAGATTCAAAGCCGCTTTTTGTTAATTCACTCTGCAACGCACGAATTTGATCGACTTTGATGGACTGGCCATCTGGCTCGATCTCGACAACATCGGGGTGATCTTTACTGGTTATTCGCAGACAATTATTGCATTTTTCGCAGGGCATATTCTCTTGTAAATTTAAACAAAACAGATGCTTGACGAACCATAAAGCCAGTTCTGCTTTCCCTGTTCCTTGATCGCCTTCAAAAAGATAAGCATGGGCCAAACGCCCATGCTCAAAGCTGTTCTGTAATTGGCGAAAAACGATGGGTTGAATTGTCTGGAGTCTTTTCGCTTCTTCCATATCTTAATACTGGTGGAAGCCTTCGACTGGTAAAACAAAGACTGTTGCACCGCCGACTTCAACTTCAACAGGGTAAGGCACTTGCCCATCTAACGAGATGTCTAGGGTCACTGGTGTCGTGACGTATTGTGTCCGAGCTTGGCACGTTTCTTTGATCAGCGCTAAAGTATCCTCCACACGGTCATCTTCAATACCAATGATAAAAGTACTGTTCCCAGCTTTCAAAAAGCCGCCTGTAGATGAAAGCTTGGTTGCTCGAATGTTCGAGTCAATAAACTCATTGGCTAAACGGTTGGAATCTTTGTCTTGGACGATCGCTAAAATTAGTTTCATAGTTTTACACCTCTCATGATTGAAAATAGTCTGGGTAACGTGTCAACAACTCGTAAAAGCAATCTTTCACTACTTCGTCTAAACGTTTCCGAGCATCGATTTTTATGATCCGATCCGGATTTGCATCTGCCAATTTTAAATAGGCGTGTCGAACCTTCTGATGAAATTGTAACCCTTCTGAGTCCAAACGGTCAATTTGATTGGTTCGGTTCTTAATGATTCGTTGCAATCCTGTATCCGAATCTACATCTAAATATAACGTCACATCTGGTGTCGTGCCTTCGATCGCAAATTCATTGATCTTAGCGACTTCTTCCATACCAATACCGCGTCCAGCACCTTGATAGGCTAACGAGCTGTCAACAAAGCGGTCGCATAGAACAATTTTATTTGCCTCAAGCGCAGGCCAAATCTTCTCAACCAAATGTTGCCGACGAGCAGCCGCATATAACAAGGCTTCTGTCCGATCATCCATTTGATCGTTTATGGGGTCAAGGATCACGTGTCTAATCTTTTCAGCGATCGGAATGCCTCCAGGTTCTCTTGTTTTGACGATGGATCGTTTCGCCGTTAATTGTAATTTAGGATAAAGTTCATTCAGTACACTGGTTTTTCCAGCACCGTCTGGCCCTTCAATCGTAATAAATAATCCGTTCACGTTCTTGTCCCCCAAAATAATTATGATCTTCGTATTTTAAAAAACACCGTGATGTTCTTACAATTCACGGCGTCCTTCCACTGCTTTTAACAGCGTGATCTCATCAGCATACTCAATGTCGCTGCCGACAGACAGGCCATGAGCTAGTCGTGTAACTTTGATCCCCGCTGGCTTGATCAAACGTGACAGATACATTGCTGTTGCTTCGCCTTCTGTTGTGGCATTTGTCGCTATGATGACCTCTTTGATCTCATCGTCATGCAATCGTTTGATCAGAGGCGCAATATTGATATCTTCTGGCCCTGTGCCCTCCATTGGTGACAACACTCCATGAAGCACGTGATAAAGCCCATGGTATTCACGGACTTTTTCCATTGACATCACGTCTTTTGGTTCTTCGACCACTAAGATCGTACTGCGATCGCGTGTCGTGTCTGAACAGATCTCACAAGGGTCTTCCTCTGTGATATTACCACATATGCTGCAAAAACGCAGGTCACGCTTGACACTGATCAATGACCGTGCAAATTCATTCACGGACTCATCTTTCATGTCGATCGTAAAAAAAGCTAAACGGGTCGCAGTTTTTTGACCGATCCCCGGTAATTTCATATAACTTTCAATCAGCTTTGCGATTGGTTCTGGATATTGCATGGTGTTCTTCCTCTCTGAACAAAGTCGCTTACATTCCAGGAAGTCCCTTTGTATATTTACCCATTGTTTGATCCGTTTCTTTCGTGATCTTTTCGATCGCATCGTTGACTGCTAAAACAATCATATCTTGCAGCATATCTGGATCTTCTGGGTCGATCAATTCAGGGTTGATCGTCATTGCTTTCATTTTTTTATCTCCGGTAAAAGTTACTGTCACGAGATCATTCGTTGAACTGCCTGTGAATTCTTTGGCATTCAATTCATCTTGGGCTTTCACCATTTCTTTTTGCATCTTTTGCATTTGTTTCATCATGCCTTGCATATTTCCCATTCCGCGCATCATAGTCTCTATTCGCTCCTTCTTCATTCTAAGCTGTGCAACAATTAACTAATTTATTTCATTAGTCAAAGCGTAAAACTGACAGCTCTAATCTTCTTTGATCGTTACTAAATCGCCAAACAAACTCTTGGCTTGTTCAACGACTTCATTGGTTTCTTCCGGTATCAGACTGATTTCGTCTTCTGACTCGTGATCTTCTGCTGCCACAGGACGGTCATTGTGCTGACTGACAAATGCCTGCCGTAATCTAGGCCAGCTTTCACGAGTAATGAATACGAAGTCAGGTGTATAATCTTTGATCATCATACTTAAACTGTTCTGCATATTCAAGCGTAACTCCTCGTTGCTGTCCGCTCGCTGACAAACGATTTCGTAGTCAAAAGCAACCAGCAGCAATTCAGGTCCTGCCGCCATAGGCTCACTAGCCTTTAACATCGCCCGTTGCGTAACTGGCAGAGCCATCAGAAGGTCTTCCCAAACACTCTTCACATTCAGCAAATGGTCTTTGGTTGCTTCACTTAATACTTGATAGACACGCTCCGTCGGCACGCGGTACGTGCTGGCTGTTTTCTTCGGCGCTGCTTTTCGTTCTTCTTTTTCAACTGTTGGATGAGCTTTTAATTGCTGAAACTCGTTTTGCAGCTTTTGCAATTGACTTTTTAACGCGGCAACTTCTGCTTGTTCAGCAGGTTGCGCCGTCCCTGTAGACACTTGGCCTACAGACTGAGCAGCGGCCGCAGTTTCAGTATTCGTTTGCGGTGTCGCTAATTTTACTGTTGCAACTTCCAAATAGACATTCGCATGGTTGGTAAATCGGATCTCATTTTGTGTATCGCTTAAAATCTTGATCATTGCATACAACCGCTCAGAAGCGGTCGCTTCGGCTAGTTGCTTAAAGGTGTCTGTCAGATACGCCGCACGATTTTCCATCAATTTCGGGGCTTGCTGATAAATCAGCAAGTCTCGACAATACAATAGTAAATCTTCCGTTAAGCGACGTGCTTCTTTTCCTTCTGACAAAATATTTTCCAGTACCTCAAGCGCTCCGCTGACATTCTGTTCCAAACAAGCGCCGATGAAGCTGTCCATCATCTCCGTCGTCAAGCTTCCCGTCACAGCCAATGCGTCCTCTAACGTGATCTTCTCATTGCTGAATGAGATCGCTTGATCCAGAATACTCAATGCGTCACGCATGCCCCCTTCAGCAGCGCGAGCGATCACAGACAATGCTTGCTCTTCATAAGGCTGATTGCTTTGTTCAAGAATATATGCCATGCGGCCGATGATCGCTTGAACATTAATCCGTTTAAAATCGAACCGTTGTGTCCGAGAAATAATCGTCGCAGGGATTTTATGAGGCTCCGTCGTTGCTAAAACAAAGATCACATGTTCTTTTGGTTCTTCCAGCGTTTTTAGCAACGCATTGAAGGCCCCTGTGGAAAGCATGTGGACTTCATCAATAATATACACTTTGTATTTTGCAGTAGTCGGCGCGTAATTCGCCCGGTCACGAATAAAACGAATTTCTTCTACACCGTTGTTGCTGGCAGCATCGATCTCAATGACGTCTTCTTGACGCCCTTCAGTGATCGAACGGCACATCTCGCACTCGTTACAAGGTTCCCCATCGACACTGTTTGGACAATTGATGGCTTTTGCAAAAATCTTCGCCGCACTGGTCTTCCCTGTTCCGCGGGGGCCGGTAAACAAATAGGCATGAGACGTTTTCTGTTGTTGGATCGCATTTTTCAGCGTCTTGGTTATCGCTTCTTGCCCGACTAGGTCATCAAAACGTTGTGAACGCCAAACGCGGTAAAGTGCTTGATACGCCATAATTCTCCTCTTTTCTCTAAAAATCACTGCTTTTTATTATACGTGATTTCCAGTAAAAAAACTATAGAAACCAATTGTTTCCCGTAATTGTTTAGTGTCTTTTAATTTGTGCATCTGGATCTTTTCTGTTTCGAAAAACCCCTGTGGTATAATAGAAAAAACGTTTTTATGGAGGGATATTCATGGGACTATTTAAAGCAGCAACCAGCTCGATCGGCGGCGGTCTTGCCGATCAATGGCTAGAGATTATCGAACCATCCGACATGGGTCAAACGACTGTCATGACGAAAGGCGTTGCCGTGCGCAAAGACGACAAACGCGGCAGCAATAAAAAAGGAACCAAAGACGTGATTACGGACGGTTCTGTTATTCACGTGTATCCGAATATGATGATGCTTTTAGTCGATGGCGGAAAAATCATTGATTACACTGCCGAAGAAGGCTACTACACAGTGGAAAACAATTCTGCACCTTCTATGTTCAACGGGTCATTAAAAGACGCCGTTGCGGAGACCTTCAGTCGATTCAAATTTGGCGGTGTCACCCCTCAGAGGCAGCAAGTCTTCTATATTAACCTGCAAGAAATCAAAGGGATCAAATTCGGTACCAGTACACCGCTGAATTATTTTGATAATTTTTACAATGCAGAATTGTTTTTACGCGCACACGGAACGTACTCGATCAAAGTGACGGACCCGATTTTATTTTTCGCGAATGCGATTCCGAGAAATATGGATCAAGTCGATATCAGCGACATCAATGAACAATACTTGCAAGAATTCCTAACTGGTCTGCAAGCGTCGATCAATCAAATGTCTGCAGACGGACAGCGTATTTCTTATGTACCATCAAAAAGCTTGGAGCTAAGCAAGTATTTGTCGGATGCGTTGGATGACAGCTGGAACGAACTGCGGGGGATGGAAATCGTTTCTGTCGCTGTTGCCAGCATCTCCTACACAGATGACTCAACAAAATTAATCAATATGCGCAATGAAGGCGCGATGCTTGGCGATCCAAGCGTACGTGAGGGCTATGTTCAAGGTTCTGTTGCCCGCGGAATGGAAGCAGCGGGTAAAAATGATGCGGGTGCAACCACTGGCTTCTTCGGAATGGGTATGGGCATGAATGCCGGCGGTGATTTCTTAAATCAGGCATCGCAAAGCAACAATCAGCAAATCCAACAAAATCAGCAGTCCCAACAACATTCGGCTGACGGCGAGCAATGGACATGTCCGAAATGCGGCCAAGAAAATACTGGAAAGTTCTGCAGCAACTGTGGTGAACCAAAACCTGCACCGGCAGCAGCGGCGAAAATTGAAATGAAGTGCAGCGAATGCGGCGAGGTCGTTGATTTAAGTAACGGAGTAGTGAAGTTCTGTCCACATTGCGGAAAACCCTTTAAAGCCATTCCGTTAGATTAACTTATCACTACGAGAGGAGGACCTGCAAAATGGCAGATGTAATCACGCATCATTGTCCCAACTGCGGCGGTCCTTTGACGTTTAATCCAAGTGATCAAAAATTTCACTGTGATTATTGTTTAAGCATTTTTACCGTGGAAGATATTGAGAAGTTTGAAGCCAACGAAGGTGTTCAAACGATTGATGGACAAACAAGTACGGCTAGTATTGAAGAGGCGAATACTGGAGATATGGACCTCTTCCTTTGCCCTAGCTGTGGCGCTCAGATTGTCACTGATCACACTACCGCCGCAACTTATTGCTATTTCTGTCATAACCCCGTGGTGTTGTCGGGACGTTTGACAGGAGAATTTTTACCGAATAAAGTCTTGCCCTTCACCATTGACCGCGAAAAAGCCGTTACTGACTTTTTGGCTTGGACACAAAAGAAGCGATTTATTCCAAAAGATTTCTTTAACAAGGAGCAGATCGAGAAAATGACCGGCGTCTACTTTCCTTATTGGGTCGTTGATGCGGAAACAGCGGGTAATTTGACCGGTAAAGGGACCTCGCTGCGTGTTTGGATCGTGGGAGATCTTGAGTATACAGAAACAAAGATTTACCAAATTTTCCGCAAGGGAACAGCCAAGATCCAGCATTTGACTAAAAATGCGTTGAAGAAGAATATCCAGCAAAAAATGGTAGAAGGAGTTCAGCCCTTCCCCATTGATCAAGCGGTAGACTTTCACACCGAATACTTGTCGGGTTTTCAAGCTGAAAAGCGGGATATCGAAATAAAAGATATTTCCGATCAGATCGAGCATGAGCTTGGCGAGTATACCGAAGACTTGCTGCGGGATACCGTTTCTGGCTACACGACATTCACAGCCAGCAGTCACTCCGTGGATGTTGAAAAACAGGACAATCATTATATGCTCCTGCCTGTTTGGTTAGTCACGTATCAGGATGCCTCAAAGAAAACATACTATTACGCGATGAATGGACAAACTGGAAAAGTCAGCGGTATATTGCCTATCAGCAACAAACGACTTGGACTGTTCTCCGGCGGAATATTTGCCGCTGTGCTGCTCATTGCGATGATCGTGGGGTATTTCATATGAAAAAATTCCTTTTTATCATGGGCTTTCTGGCATTGTTTACCCCTTTGACTGTTTTTGCCGCTTCAAATACTGTTGATGATCAGGCAAACTTGTTCTCACCAGAAGAAAGAACCGAACTTTCAAATCAGGCGGACGCCATCAATCAAAAAATCAAAGGGGAAGTCTTTGTCTTAACTACGAATTCCAATACCGAAGATCCACAGGAGTTCGCTGACCTCCAGTTAATGGATCGTGTAGGCAAAGACAACAACGGGGCGCTTCTATTATTAGACATGAATCAACGAAAAATTCATTTGTCGACTTCAGGCAATATGATCGACTATTTAAATGACAAACGCGTAAATACCATTTTAGACAGTGTAGAAGATGCCATGAGAGATCAAGAATATTATGAAGCCGCGAACAACTACTTCGTTCATACAAAAAATTTCGTTGATGACGGTATTCCTGGCGGCTCCTATCGAATTGACGAAGAGACTGGCAAGGTGACACGCTACAAGTCGATCACACCGATTGAATTTGCCATTGGTTTCATCGTTTCCGCAGTGGCGGCGATCGCGTTCTTCGTCTCTGTTCGTTTACGTTACCAATTAAAGACTGGAACGTATCGCTATCCCTACCGTCAGCATGCTAAATTGAATTTGACTGAACGGCAAGATCAATTAGTAAACTCCTTTGTCACCACTCGTCGAATTCCGAAGCCTTCCAATAATGGCGGTGGGGGCGGTGGCGGCAGCAGTACCCACTCCAGTGGCGGCGGGACATTTGGCGGCGGCGGTCGAAGTTTTTAAGCAATTAAAACGAAAAATGTTATCATCAAACACCAGAGATTTCAAAACTAATGAAAAACTCTGGTGTTTTGTTGTATTTTCTTGAATTCACCCTCCTATTTTGCTAAACTTTTAGGGTTAATAGAAGTAAAGGAGCCCACCAATGAATAAAAAGAAAAGATTCCCCCTTGTTTTGGTTACTCTGATTCTCTTTTTCCAAAGCCTCATAGGAATCACCGCTCTAGCAGCAGATGATTTTTCTGTCAATGCAAATGCGGGATATGCTATTGATGCGGACTCAGGAAAAGTTTTTTTTAACCAAGATGGCGATACGCCAAAAGGCATCGCTTCGATCACTAAGACGATATCGGCATACCTCGTTTTAGAGGCGATCAAACAGCAAAAAATCTCTTGGGAGCAAGAAGTCCCAATCTCAGAGTATGCGGAGAAATTAAGCACTGTTCCTGATTTATCCAACGTCCCTCTCGTTCGAGGACAAAAGTACACGGTCAGGGATCTTTTTGAATCGATGATCGTTCAATCCGCCAACGCAAGCGCGGTTGCTTTAGCCGAACTGGTTGCGGGCAATGAACATACATTTGTGAATCAGATGCGGGAGCAACTGACAAAATGGGAGATCAAAGACGCAACAATCATCAATGCTTCCGGTTTAAGCAATGTGTATTTAGGCGAACACAAATATCCCGGAACCCAAGAAAATGATGAAAATCTGATGTCTGCTCGTGATGTGGCCATCGTGGCACAGCACTTGATAAAAGACTTCCCTGAAGTATTGGAAGTTTCTAAAATCAAAGAAAAGACCTTCGCCCCAAACACCTCTCAACCAGACGACATGAAAAACTGGAATGTGATGCTGTATGAGGGACCAAATTACAAAGAAGGCGTTGATGGTTTAAAAACCGGAACCACTGATTTAGCTGGTGCCTGCTTTGTGGGGACGATCCAAAAAGATGGTCGTCGTGTGATTACTGTGATCCTGAATGCCTTGGATCAGCCAAATGACGAAAATGCACGTTTTGTTGAGACTGGTAAATTAATGGATTACTGTTTGAACAATTGGAGTCAACAGGATGTGACTGTCGCTGGACAAACACCGAGTGATCAAAAGACTTTGAAGGTTACGGAAGGTAAAGAAAAATCCGTTGCATTAGCCATGGAGAAACCTGTCAATCTGTGGGTAAGAAGTGATATGGACCCGAAACAATTGACGATCAAAACGACCTTGGACCACTCTTTACTAGATAGCAATGCGATCATCGCTCCTGTTCATAAAAATGAAAAGATCGGAACGGTCAGCGTCTCGTTAGCGCAAGACAACTTAGGCTATGTCCAGAAAACTGAAGGAGCAACCACCGATCTCGTAACGAAAAATGCAGTAGAAAAAGCAAGTGCTTTTGAATTGATCTGGCAGAGAATTACAAATCTGTTTGCATAAATAAAAGCTTTCGACCGAAGTCGAAAGCTTTTATTTTACTTTGAAGGGAAAGTATAATTCTACTTCGCCCTCTGGAAAATGCGGCAAATAGTGCTCATGGATCGCGCCAGCCAGTTCTAGCTTCTCTAAAGGGAAGATTTCCCCCAGCATCAAATTCGTCGCGTCCTCAATTTTTTCAGCACTCGCCTTGATCGTGAGGTAACTCATTGGCGGCAATTCCCAGCGTACCCATCCTTCAGGCGCTTCTGCCTCTTTAGGTACTTGGATCCCTGCCAGATAGCGTCCCTCTTTTTGCCACGGTTCTAACCACTGCTCGCCGTCGCTCATCAGCCCCCATAATTGCAGTTCTTTCATTTCTTGACCTGCCAGAAGTTCAACGACCTCGTCAAAATGGGTATTCATTTGATCCCACAATAAAGGGACCCACGAAGGACCTTCCTCAGCTAATCCTCGGCCTTCCTTGCCAACTACAAAAAGTGTTGGCAAATCTACACGAGTCACACCTTCAATTTCCATCTGCAGCACTCCTTTACCTCAATTCTACTAATCTTCTCCAAGAAAACCAACTAATAGTTCTTCACTGCGCATTTTTGCTTTTCTTTGATATACTTGGTCATGGCATCAATCATTAATCGAAAAAAATGAAAGAAGTGATGGGATGAATATACAACGAGATTTAATTGCTATGGCAATTTATTTTATCGTTTTAATGGGTTTGATGATTCGCTTTAAGGGGAAAAAATTCCACTATTTTTCACGTTGGACAGGGATTTTTCTGGTCTTATATTTTTGCATATTGGAGATTCAAAATAAAAGCTTTTTTATTTTGATTCCGCTATTTTTTCTTTTATTCTTTTGCTATTTTTATTTCAAAGAAAAAAGCCGGTTACGAAATGGCTGGCTGCTGAATCTGACATTGATCAGCTTCATGGGGTATGTAACCCTTATGACTATCACCTCCAGTTCATTGATCGGCGCTGGAATCTTGGGTATTTTGGCAGTATTGTTTTTATTTGCCGTAGCCTTTGGATTATACGCAGCAATCATTTTCCTGATCGGCAACAGCTTCGTCGTCTTGCGTCACGAATCTCGCAAGCTGCCCAACTTGTTAACCTTGATATTAGGCTTGGCGATCATTGCTTTGATTCTTTTACAGACGGTTGGCCCTCGAATCTTACCGAATTGGTCTGTGATTTTATTAGCCATTCCAACAACGATCGCCTTTTATTTTTTCGTTGTCTTTTGGAATTTCCTGTCGATCTCTCTTCTTTATCAATTTAACCAGCCAAAATACAACCAAGACTACCTGATCGTATTGGGTGCTGGATTGATCAATGGAGAAAAAGTAACACCTCTCTTAGCCAATCGAATCAACCGCGCCATTCAGTTTTATCACGAACAAAGCAAAGAAACGTTATCTCCGCCTCAGCTCTTGATGTCTGGCGGTCAAGGACACGATGAAAAAGTTCCTGAGTCGCAAGCAATGAGAGAATATGCCCTGGAACAAGGCATTCCTGACGAGGATATCCTCATGGAAGCACAATCGACGAACACACTTGAAAACATGCGGTTCAGTAAAGAAATCATGGATCGTGAGAAACCTTCCGGCTACCATGCGATCTTCGTTTCAAATAACTATCACATCTTCAGAGCAGGCATGTACGCAGAAGACGTTGGTTTAAACATTGACGGTATAGGGTCAAAAACAGCCCGCTATTATTTGCCGAATGCTTTCTTAAGAGAATTTATAGCAGTCGCTGTTATGAATAAACGCCTGCATTTGATTGTTTGCGGAACCATTGCTTTAAGCTGCATCGCTTTAGCGATATTCAATTACTTTTTTATAATTTAAGCAAAAAGAAGGAATACCCCACATGCGGGTATTCCTTCTTTTTTTAATCTGCTCGTAAAGCGATCGCAGCGTCTTTTTTCGCTGCCATTCTTGCTGGAATATGTCCACCGATCATTGTCAGTACAGTTGAAACAACAATCAAAATTACGCCATGGACAGGATTCAATTGTGCGACATCCTTTAATTCAGTCATGTTGTACAAAATCGCATTGATTGGGAAGGTCGCGAGGTATGCAATGAGCACACCTAATGTTCCCGAGGCGATCCCTAAGATACATGTTTCTGCATCGAATACGCGTGTGATATCTCTTTTTCTAGCCCCTAAAGCTTTCAAGACACCAATTTCTTTTGTCCGTTCAATTACAGAAGTGTAGGTAATGATACCGATCATGATCATACTTGTTACTAATGAGATCCCAGCAAATGCGACTAATACATAGGTGATCGCATCCATCAGGCCACCAGTCAACTCAGTCATCGTACCAGCTAAGTCTGTGTAAATGATCTTGTCTTCTTTTTTCTTTCCTTTGTTGTAATCATCTAAATAACTTAAAATCTGTTCTTTGTCTTTGTAATTATTCGGATAGATCATGATACTGTTTGGAATACTATTTCCGCCTAAATAAGCGATCGTGCTTTCCTTCGTCGTATCATCCAAGGCTTCATTGGTCATCACATTCGTATTTGTATCCTTTTGCGCTTGAACAATCTCAGAGTTCTCATTGTCTTTTACAATTTTTGATGTCAACTCGTTGCTGTAGGCGATGCCTGGTGCTAAAAGATTCATCGTGGAAGATTGTTTTACACGTAAAATCCCTGAGATTTTTAAAGTATCGTTGTTTGCGTTGTTATACATGGCTTGATAGTCATTATTTGGAATAAAGTTTCCTGTAGGTACTTTCGAATAATATTCATTGTTGTTGATCAGTTTAAATTCCGTTCCGACGATTTTGTCGAAGTCGATCTTTTCACCGTCTTTGACATCGAATCCGAGATTTTTCAAGGAATTGATGTTGGTACTATTGTTCGCGTCTACGATCAATACCACGTCTGTCGTAGCCTTTGGATATGCACCAGATAATAATTTGTAATTATCTTCTAAGAAATTCCCTGAACTTTTGTCTAACTGTGTTGGGAATGAAGAGACGCCCATCCCAGTCATGCTGGACATTGCACTCATCATAGAAGGGCCGCTGTCTGGCGCTTCATTGGATAATTTAACCGGCTTCACATCGCCGTTCACGTCACGCAACAGGTTCATCCCCACTACGCGTGTAAAACCGATGTTGTTGCTCAACTTGGGATCAATATTGTTGATATAATCCACGTACTCTTGATTGATGTTATTTGTATGCTGTGCGCGATCTTCGTCACTGATTTTGGCAACGATATTGTTTTCATTTCCCTTACTTGAACCACTCGCTTTGTCTGACCCTAACGCCTGGTTTCGATTGGTCGTTTGATCGGTCGTGGTTTTAGAAATCGTAATCGGGTATTTCGCCATCGTCTCTGCTTGTGTGCTGTCGATTTGCTTTTGGAATCCGCTTGATAAGGAGAGAACGATCCCGATACTGATGATCCCGATACTTGAGGCAAAGGCTGTTAAGAAGGTCCGTCCCTTTTTAGTCTTCAAGTTGTTAAAGGAAAGTTTCAACGCTGTTACGAATTTCATCTTTGTCCGTTTTAATTCAAATTCCTCGCCCTTTTTTCCTTCGATATGTGGGTGGGAATCATCCATGATACGGCCGTCTGAGAATTTAATCGTACGGTCGGCATACTTAGTGGCTAATTCTGGGTTATGAGTCACCATGATGACTAATTTTTCCTTCGACAGCTCTTGGATCAAATTCATGATCTGAACACTGGTCTCTGTGTCCAAAGCCCCTGTTGGCTCATCACAGAGTAAGATGTCAGGATCATTTGCCAAGGCACGAGCAATCGCTACTCGCTGCATTTGTCCGCCGGATAACTGGTTGGGCTTCTTATGCATATGCTCTGCTAAGCCAACTCGCGTAAGTGCATCCTCAGCACGTTGTTGCTTTTCTTCCTTCGATACACCGCTCAAGGTCATCCCAAGTTCGACATTGTCAATGATCCCTAAATGACTGATCAAGTTGTAGCTTTGAAAAACAAATCCGATAGAATTGTTTCGATAGGCATCCCAATCGGCGTCTTTAAACGTCTTCGTAGATGTGCCATCGATCACCATATCCCCGGAATCATAGTTGTCCAATCCGCCGATCACATTCAGCATCGTTGTTTTCCCAGAACCGCTGGCACCTAAAATAGCAACAAATTCTTGTCGACGAAATGCGACAGATACACCATCTAATGCTTTGGTCGTCGTATCTCCCACATGGTAATATTTTTTTATATCTTTTAATTCTAACATTGTGTCACCCTTTTCTCTTAGTTTACTTTGCCAAGATACCATGGCATTATTAACTCAAAATGAACAAAAATTCATAGTAGGTTCACAGTGATTTGCTACTATTATTAAGCAAAAAGGAGGCCAACGCAAATGAATCGAATACTTATTGTTGAAGATGATGAAAACTTATCAATCCTTTATCAATCTGCTTTAAAAAACGAACGCTTCGAAGTCTTCCGAGCGATGAACGGCATCGAGGCTTTAGCTATTTTAGATAAACAGTTTATTGACCTGATTATCAGCGACATTATGATGCCTGACATGGATGGGTATGAATTGGCTGAAAGCTTGAGGGATGCAGGCTATGATCTCCCTATTTTATTTATTACTGCCAAGGATTCTTTCGAAGATAAAAAACGTGGATTCACGATCGGCGTAGATGATTACATGGTGAAGCCCATCGACGTGAACGAAATGCTGCTGCGTGTCGACGCGCTGCTGCGCCGGGCGCAAATCGTCCACACAAAAGAATTGATCGTAGGGAATACACGATTGGATCAAGAAACCTATCAAATCAAAACTTCCCATCAAACAGAAACCCTGCCGCAAAAAGAATTTTTGCTGCTGTATAAATTGCTGGCCTATCCAAATAAAATTTTTACTCGCCAACAATTGATGGATGAGATCTGGGGACTAGACTCCGACACGGACGAGCGCACCATCGATGTCCATATCAAACGCTTGCGAACACGACTGGAAAACAATCCTGATTTTTCGATCGAGACCATTCGCGGCTTGGGCTATAAGGTGGTCATCCATTCATGAGAAAAAAACTATTCCCCCAGTTATGGATGTATTTCGCTGCCATCACTTTTTTATTGATGGTCGTTGTGTTAGCTGTCTTCGTCGGCCTGCTTGTCATGATCAATCACTTTCAATTATTGGCACCTGAACGAGAAGGGCATTTATTTTCCTTTTATTTCATCATCTTTTTAAGTTTGGTCATTGGTGCTGCCCTCTCATTTTTTGTTGGCAAACGAATTCTTCAGCCGATCGGAGACCTTCGCCAAGCGATGAGCAATGTCTCTCAAGGCGATTTCGATGTCCAGTTAGAAGAAAAGCAGCATGTGGAAGATGTGCGGGAGCTTTATCATGATTTCAATGTCATGGTGAAGGAGTTGAGCAGTATTGAGACGCTGAGAAATGATTTCGTTTCAACAGTGTCCCATGAATTTAAAACACCTATCGCTACGATCAAAGGCTATGTCCAGTTGCTTCAAAAAAACACCTTAACAATAGAAGAACGAAAAAATTATTTAGAACGAATGCTGGACGGCACGCAACAATTGACTCACCTGACTGACAATGTTTTGAAGTTGAGCAAATTAGAGAATCAAGGACTAGGCTTGGACTTTCAAACGTTTCGTCTAGATGAGCAAATCCGCGAAGTGATTCTATTCTTGCAGCCAAAATGGGAGCAGCTCAATTTGACACTCGATTTAGACCTTCCCCGTACGGATTATGAAGGCAACGAAGAATTTCTTTATCAAGTCTGGCTAAATCTAATGGACAATGCCATCAAATACAGCCCTAGAAACAGCAAGATCCATGTCCACCTGACAAATGAGTCTGACGGTCAAACGATCACTATCCGTGATGAAGGGATCGGCATGACTGAAGACGTTGCGGACCGCATCTTCGACAAGTTCTACCAAAGCGATACCAGCCGCAAGACGAAGGGAAACGGCCTCGGCCTGGCGCTTGCAAAACAAATCATTGAACTACATCATGGAACGATCAAAGTCAACAGTTCCCCGAACAAAGGCAGCAACTTTAAACTATTTTTGCCAAACGACTTAAAAAATTCATAATTAATTGAAGGAAAGAACCGATTCATTCATCTTTAGTTAATATTTCTTTTGTAAGCTATGAGTAGCTCAAAGAAAGGATGACTGACAAGATGAAGAAGCAAAAAGTTACTAAATCCGTGTACTTTGTTGAAGAAACGCAGAATATCGAAGGCGCGTATGTAGAAGTCAACACACTTTTTGTCGCTGATAATCAAGAACAAGCTACCGCGTTCTATGAAAAATTAGTCAAAGAACAGCCGAAGAAATCATTTGGTCTTTTATTGAACGAGTATATCATCAATGCAGACGGCGGCTTTTTCCGTAATTTATTGCAATCATGGAAAAATCTCCCCTCTGAATTTTATCGTAAAATGCAGATTCTAACGTATCGGCCCATTGCCGAATATCAAAATTAAAAAAGAGGGACATTTCCATTCGGAAATGTCCCTCTTGCTTACATCATTGAAAGTAAAAAAACCGCGGCTAATCCGGTAATCACTGAGATTGCCATTGAACGCGTCTTATACGCGACACCAGCAACCAAGAACATCGCGATTATCCGCACGTTGCCGATCAATTCGAACTGGTTATTGCTGATAAATACGTCCTTAAATACCAAAGCCGCAAACAATGAGATCGGTACATATTTCATCCAATCACTGAACCATTGCGGAACTTGACGCTGCGAAAAATACAGCATCGGAAAAAGTCTGGGTAGGTAAGAAGCGCCAAACAGACAAAGGATCAATAGTAATAAAGAAGTATTACTCATGATGAACCTCCCCGCCCGTCAGATCGTAATGATCCGGTCCGTCATTGTTCGTGTTGGCTGTCTTTCGAATACGCTCGATCAAGTAACCCGTAAAGGAAGCTAACAACGTAGCCAAGATCAGGCCAAACGTATTTTTGAATACCAGCATGAAAACAACAGCTAATCCGCCGGACAACAACCCGGTAGCCAATAGAAGACCATTGCTCAACTGCATCATGAACATAAAGATGAACATTGCCGTCAAAGCAAAATGAACCAATTCGGTATCTACATGGATCACGGAACCAAAAATCGTTCCCACCACTGTACTGGCTGTCCAAGAAGCCATCGAAAACCAATTGACGTATAACGCTTTCTTACGATTCCACTCTGGATCGGTCGAATATTTTAAATAGTTGACTGCATAATTTTCATCATTCATTGACTGTGAGAACAGTGCAATAAAGGATCTTTTTTCTTTTTTAAAAAATTGCGATAAACTGGAACCCAATAACGCATAGCGCAGTTCCAAGAAGAAAACCATTAAGATGGTGGACACAAATGATGCGTGTACACTGATCATAGAGACGACTAAAAATTGTGCGCCTCCTGAAAAAACAAGCATCGAAAGCAAGGCCGTTAAAAAGATGTTAAATCCCGCTTTTTGCAGAAGCATTCCGCAAGCTAAGCCAACAGGAATGTAACTAAAACAAAGCGGCATCGCCGCGTATAACGCCTCTAACCATGGTGTCCTTTTTTTTACAGGCATGGTATGTTCTCAATTCCCCTCATGTTCACAGATAAAAAGCATTTTCATTCTAACATATTCTATCGAAAAAGATAGCACTCCATGACCATCTTACTCCTATCGGTTATTTCCTTCAATTATTCGTAAAAACCCGCTGTCTTCAGTTCATTCCACTGTCTTTTTTTGAAAAACAAACCTTAGACCGAATTATTCATTTTAAAAAAATGAAATCATCTGCTTTTACTAGATAAAAAGAGGAAAGTTTTAAAATTTTCTTATGAAAACTTCATGTAGGTTTTCAGCTATTTCTGTGTATCAGGCCTTTCTTTTCCTTTATTCGAGAAATCTCGCTTACCACTACGCTAGATTTCCCACAAGACCCACTAATCTTCAACGGAGCAGTTTCTCAGCTATCTAACGCAGCGACGAAAGATGATTAACGATTTTCTGAAAAAATGTGGTAAGATAGTCAGCGAAAAGAGTTGAATAGTAGATGAATAATAGTTTTCATGAGAATCGTTCTGTGGGCTTGCTGCTGACTTTTATTGGCGGTATGGTTGATAGTTACACCTATATCCGATACGAAGCGTTCGCCTCTGCTCAGACAGGGAATTTAATTTTGGCGATTATTCAGGCGTATGAACGACAATGGAACATGGTTGGGAAAAAACTGCTTTCCACCCTATTCTTTTTTATTGGTATCCTTTTGGCTAAATTTATGATTGATTATTTTAGAAGAAGAGAACTTCATTTCTGGCGATTGTTCTTGCTGTATTTTGAAGCACTGGTATTTTTCGTCATCAGCTTGTCCTTCTTGCAGCCGCATCCAGCAGTGATCACTGTTATGATCGCATTTACCGCTGCAATCCAATGGATCTCTTTTGATAAAATCAATGGCCTTACTTATACAAATTTATTTACTACAGGGAATCTAAAAGGAGTCGCAACCAATCTTTATGATTATCTGAGTACGAAGGATCAAGGTGCCAAGACGCGGTTCATCCATTTTCTTCTAGTGGTCACAGCATTTATCACCGGAGCGATCGTTTCCGTCTTTTCATACCGCACCTTTGGGACAAATGCCGTTTTGATCATCGCCGGACTATTTCTATATTTAGCGATATCCGAGACCCTCATGGTTTGGCGCTTCCAAAGAGACACGAACATCATGCAAAAAAAATAAACAGCCAAAAGGAGTATGACGACGAAGTCATACTCCTTTTTTCCTGCTTAGTCAGCGGTTATAGCAACGTGTCCCGTTGGGCTAATAAACCACACACGTCACTTTTTCAAAGCTATTACCTGACAAAATCAACCTCGATCTCTCCGTTACTGGTTCTGACCTCTAGTTCTTTCGATCCGCTGTCTCGATTGTCTAGATTAGTTGAAGCATTGCTCGTTTTAGAAATAATTGAAAAGTCTTCTTTTTTCCCAACTACCGTCCCTTCTACTCTTGCGTTGCTGGTTTGAATATCCAGTGACTTAGCGGGGGCTAATTCCTTCAGATCGACCTTTCCATTAGACGTTTGGAACTCTCCTTCATCAAACTTCAGCTCTTCAAGAACTATTTTGCTGTTGCTTGTTTCAAAAGATCCTTCGTTGAAATTCATTCTCTTCAGTTCTAATTTTCCGTTATTTGTCTCAACATCCGCAGAGCGAGCATCGATTTCAGAGAGCGACACCTTGCCGTTAGTAGTTTCCATATCCAGCGTGTGGAGATCCAGATTTTCAGCTGAAATCCCCGCGTTTGATGTTTCAATCTCCAGTTCTTTCAATTGATTTTTCGGAACTTCGATAGTCATCTTTGAATTGCGCTCACCAAAGTTAAAGATACTAAAATTGATGCCGATCGTTTTTCTTCGTTCGACATCCAATGCGCCATTGCTCTCTTTTATTTTGTACTTGACCCCTCTGCTGTTCGTGTAGTTTATTTTCGTTTGATTTCCAGACACACCAACAACAGTAATCGGCATACTGCGATCCTCTACATTCAACTGTTTGACCGTCTTCGTCGTCGTGAAATCCTCAGTACTCATACGATTATGATAAAACATACTACTGATACTTACTAAAGCTGCACCCACCAAAATCAACCCGATAATGATCTTTTTCATTTTTTATACCCCTCACTTGTGCTTTCTTATCCTCATGATAAAGAATTTCCCATTCGTTTACATGGGACAAAAGACTGATTCTTCTTTTATTTGTTTCGATAAAACCCTGCTTTGATCTCGATGAAATCTTGGAACAATTGAAAAAGCTGAAAAAGCATCGCCCGTTCTTCAAAGGCTTGGCGGCTCTCCGGTAATTTCTTTTGCTGGTAACGTTGATCTGCTTCATCGATTTTTTCTAGGATCGCTGCACCGTCATTGTCTTCAGCCAGCGTCTGGGCAGTAAACTCGAACAACTCCCGCAGCTCCTGGACGTCTTCTGCTGCCGCATCCAATCGATTCAAGATTTGCAGCATATCTGAGAGAACCTTTAATTGAAGTCGCCGCATGGCAAAATACTCAAAATAATAGCTGTTTCCAGAAAAAAAGTGATTTTCTTCAAATTCTTGCGCACGCTCTTGTGCCTGACGAACAAACCCTCGCAGCGACAAACACTCTTGCCGCAGCAGTTCTTCTTTTGCTGGCTGATTGAGGTACGCGGACATCTTCTCCAGCATCCGCTTCAGCGATACTTCCACCACAACCTGGTCTTCCTGGATTTTTTTCTCTGTATTGGGCATGTAGAGATTTGCAGCCAGCGCGCAGCTGACGCCGATGATCATCAGCAAGTATTCATTGATGATCAGACTGACAGGCATTTCCCCCGCTGCAAGGTAATGGGTGATCAACACGGAGCTGACCGCTATGCCTTCTGACAACCCTAAGCGGATCGACAGCGGAATAAATACCAACAGATATAAGCCAAAAGTAATCGGATGAAATCCTAAAATCAAAAAACAAGCAGCAGCGATCGCTGTGGCAAGCGTCAAAGAAAATAAGCGATTCAACGCGGTTTTTGCGGTAGATCGCTTGGTATTCGTAACGGTCAAGATAGTTATGATCGCCGCCGAAGACGCGGACTCAAGATTTATTCCTGTTGCTAATAACAGCGCAACGGGAGCCGCCACTGCTGTTTTGATGGTACGTAACCCTATTTTCATCTGCTGCTCCTAACTGTACTTTCATTATGAACGATCGAATCGGTTCGTAAATTAAGCTTACACTAAAGTGGCTTCGGAAAAAAGTCGCAAGTTCATTGATTATCTTGTATAGTAAATACGATGTAAAAATCGCTTTGGCTACTTCTAAAGAAAATACCTCAGATAAGGAGTGGAACTATGGAAAGCTGGCTATTTTTAGGTGTCATTTTATTGATTGCAGTTGTTGCGAAAAATCAAAGTTTAGTGGTTGCGACTCTTGCGATTTTAGTTTTAAAAGGAATCCCTCACTCAGAAAAATTCTTATCCATTTTAAATAAGCAAGGAATTAACTGGGGGGTCACATTAATTTCCGCAACGATCTTAGTGCCGATTGCGACGGGAGATATCGTTTTAAAAGATCTGCTCAACACCCTAAAATCCCCTTTAGGCTGGATCGCGACGATCTGCGGTGTTTTGGTGGCTGTCCTTTCTTCAAAAGGTGTCGGGTTGATCAACCAGTCCCCTGAAGTGACAGTTGCCTTAGTTTTCGGCACGATCATGGGCGTCGTATTCCTAAAGGGAATCGCTGCAGGGCCTGTTATCGCTGCGGGTATTACCTATTGCATCATGCAACTGATCCAAGTCGTCACAAATCATTGACTGCCCTCCCCCTGACTATCTTCGGAGATTCAGGGGGTATTTGTATATCCGAAACATCTCTTGTAAGATAGGATTAATAGATTTATACACTGCTGATCAGAGGGGGTGCCCGCATTGAGAGAAAAATCTAGAGCTGCACGATTGCGCCAAATCGTAAAAATCATCAATCGCTATAGTGTGGTCAAAAATATTACCCAGCAAAAGAATCCCGAAGAGGTGCGTAAAGCCTTTGAGGAATTGGGGCCAACGTTTATCAAGGTTGGTCAAATGATGTCTGTTCGGACGGATATTTTTACGCTGGATTTCACGAAAGAGCTGCGGAAGCTGCAAGACGGTGTAAAAACGGATGATTTTGATTTAGTAAAGGCGCTTGTCGAAAAAGAGCTCGCCCTTCCGCTGACGGAAATCTTTGAACAGTTTGATGAACGCCCCTTCGCTTCTGCTTCTATTGCCCAAGCCCATCATGCTTCTTTGAAAAACGGACAAAAAGTCGTTGTAAAGGTCCAGCATCCTGGAATCGCTTCTGAGATCGAATTGGATCTGTCCCTCTTTGAAAAAGCCATACCGATCGCTAACTGGGTCCCCGAAAGCAAAGTGATCGACTTGAAAAGTATTTTAAGGGAAATTCGCGGCTCCCTGCAAAATGAACTGGACTTTCAAAAGGAACGAAAGTTGGCGGAAGAATTCTATCAGTTGAATAATGGCTGGAAAGAAATTCGAGTGCCAAAAATGGAACCTGCTTATTCCACAAAAAAAATCATCGTAATGGAAATGATGCCCGGCACGAATTTACGAGAACTGATCAATGCGGAAGACGAAAAAATCGTACAAGAGGAACTGACCTATAAGGAATTAAAAAAGACTGTCAGTGAATTATTGATCGAACACTTTATGAAAGAAGTCTTTGAGGATGGGTTCTTCCATGCCGACCCTCATCCAGGCAACCTTTTGTTGCAGGTGATGAGCAAGGAAGAAAATCAAAAGGACCAGCAGCTAAAGACGAGAAAGCATCAAGGAACGGTCGGTCGCACCCCCTATGAGATCCAATTTACAAGAAATGAAAAACTTCGGCCCTTCCGCTTGAATGTGATCGATTTTGGGATGATGGGAACGATCAATCGCGAGATGCAAGCGAAGATGAGCAATACGATCATCGCCATCTACAGCAAGGACAATCAGCGAATCACAAATGCTGTCCATGCGATCTGCAAACAAGTCGGGCCTTTTGATGAGGAAAAGTTCACCTATGAGCTGGATGACTTTCTGAACCGCTACCTGAATTTGCCTGTGAAAGAGATCGATCTGCAAAAAGTCTTCTCGCAAGTCGTCATCATTTGTCACGACAACAACCTTCAAATCGATGATTCCGTGACGATGTTGATCAAAGCCTTCGGTACCCTCGAAGGCGTGATCGAAGACCTCAACCCTGATTTATCTCTATTTGAAGTCGTCGCTCCTTTCGCCCAAAAATATTTCATTCAACAATTGGACCTGAAAGATGAACTGCAAGAAACGGTTCTAGATTATTTGTCCTCATTAAAAGCCTTGCCCAAGCTTCCTAGTCATGCGTTGACTGCGATTGATACGTTGGCCAAAGGAAAAGGAAAGCTGAATCTTGAGCTAAAAAATCAGCGTAACCTATTAGAACGAGCCGAAGCGATGGTCAATCGCCTCGTGATCGGTTTGATCCTTTCTGCATTGGTCATCGGTTCATCCATTCTTGTTCAGACCTCTTCTGGAGGCGACACGCTGATTTCCGATCTGGGGATTTTTGGGTACTCTGTGGCGGCCCTGTCGATCCTGTTTTTAGTTATTGAAAGTTTGTATCGCCGTTATCGAAAATGGAAAGAACGCTAAATAAATCCTTTAAGAAGTGGGCAGAATTCTTGTCACACTTCTTTTTTTTACACAAAAGGAACGCTCCATCATTTTTTTCTTAACCGATAAAAAAAATGAAAAATTGTGTAATTTGTTATTATTCATTCATTTATATTGGTTTATTCTACTGGAAAAAGAATCTTTTACCGCTGCCGTGAGCAAATCTTTTTACTTAAAAGGGTTATCATTTTATTATTTTAGTGTAAACAATTTAAAAATATTGAAGTGAGGAGGTGCGGTATGAGTAAGGTTCTCAAAACCATCTTAATTATTATCTCTCTGGTTTTACTTTCTGTTTTTCTATCCGTTGCAGCAATTTATTACTTTATCGCTTCAAATCCGTTAGACTTCAGCTCATTGCAACAATTCGTTTTAACGAATCAGTACGCTCAGATCTATTTATTCTGGGTAGCAGCAGCTTTAGCCATTGTGACGGTCATCGGTATTTTTGTCATTCTTTTCTATCCAAAGAGAGTCACCAAGTTCAACTTAAAAGAAGATCGTGGACAATTGGCTTTGGATAAGCGGGCAATTGAGGGATATGTTCGGACAAGTATCAAACAGGAAGACTTTATGGACAGTCCCAAAGTCAACGTATCAGCAACAAAAAATAAGATCAGAGTGCACGTTCGTGGGCAGTTGAAGAAAACGTCTGGCTTAGTAGGTAAAACAGATCTCTGGGCTCAGAATGTTGAAACAATGCTTCATGGGTTATTAGGCCCTGAAGAAAAGGTTTCAATTAAAGTTAAAATTCAAGCGCTTGAACCAACACCCGTTGAAACAACAGTGACTCGGCCGCGAGTAGAATAGGAGGAACAGCCATGCAAGAATTTTTGACACGAGACAAATTGCCTGTGATCTTTGGTATCCTCGGTTTTATCTTAGCGGTGCTCTTCTTTACCATCGGCTTTTTTAAAACGATCTTACTTATTGTGATCACAGTCATCGGTGTAGCTCTCGGTACGTATTTAAAGAACAATCATGTTTTAGACGACTATTTAAAGAAATAGGGGCGCACCACACAATCAAAATTGGATAAGCTTTTTCTTTTTGAAAAAGTTCATACATTACTAAACCTAGGAGGAGAAAACAATGGAAAACACAACAATCAAATCAACAGAACCAAAAAAAGAGGTCAAAGGTGAATTAACTTATGAAGACAAAGTAATTCAAAAAATCATTGGTATTGCTTTGGAAAACGTAGACGGACTATTGACCGTAGACGGCGGCTTCTTCTCTAACATCAAAGACAAATTAGTAAACAGCGACGATGTTACTTCTGGTATCAGTACTGAAGTTGGTAAAAAACAAGTTGCTGTTGACATGGATATCGTTGCTGAATACGGCAAGGACATTGACGACATTTACGAACAAATGAAAACATTGATTTCTGAACAAGTCGACAAAATGACTCATTTAGACGTCATCGAAGTAAACGTGAACGTTGTAGACATCAAAACTCGTGAAGAGTATGAAGAAGACAGCGAAACAGTTCAAGATAAAGTAACAAGCGCTGCTCAAACAACTGGTAAATTCGCATCGAAACAAACTAACCGTGCGAAAAGTGCCATTGGCAACCAAACAGACAAAATCAGCGACAACTTAGAATCTGAACCACGCGTCCAATAAACTACTCTTCCCCATCGACTAGCCGAACCTGGCTAGTCTTTTTTGCGAGTTCTACTTCCTGCTTTAGCAGGTTAGTAGAATCGTAGGCGTGGGGACCTGCTTACCATTTTTCGCTTCTTGAAAAATGGTTTCCTTATTTGGAACTAGCTGCGCGTTCTTCTTCCTGCTTTAGCAGGTTAGTAGAATCGTAGGCGGCGTGACCTGCTTGCCATTTTTCGCTTCTTGAAAAATGGGTTCCTTATTTGGAACTAGCTGCGCGTTCTTCTTCCTGCTTTAGCAGGTTAGTAGAATCGTAGGCGGCGTGATTTATCAGATTTTAGTCCTAATCGCGCTAGACAATCCGTTACCTTTCCTCTTCATAAACAAACCCCCCGCCAAGACAAAAAGTGCCTTTGCGGGGGGTTGTTTATATTTCTTGATAGCTTAAAAAGTCGCCGTAGGTCTCTGCTGCTTTCGTGCCTTTGATGATGGCTTGACGAACTGCTTCAACGGCTAAAATCGAGACTGCTTCGAAGCTTGCCTGTATTTGATTTGCGCCTAGCACAAACAATGTATCGCCATCATAAGTAGTATGGGAGGGGCGAATGGCCCGAGCGATCCCATTATGGCTGAGGTCAGCCAATTTATTCATTTTCGCTTTAGGGAACGTCGCATTCGTCATCACACAGCCGATGACCGTATTTCCATCAAATAAGGCCTCTTCCTTTTGATAATAGTCGAGAAATAATTCTTCCGAAAAGCCAATTTTACTCTCACCAGGTTTTCTTGCCCCAGCGATTATCTTGCCGACCTCTTCATCGAACACGTCTCCTACCGCATTGACTGCGATCACAGCGGTTACCCATAACTTGTCGTGACGCATCGTATGAATTCCGATACCGCCCTTCATGGCGTTTTGTACGCCATTGACCGTTCCGACACTGCAGCCGGTGCCCGCACCATGGTTGCCTGCTTGAAAGAGCTGACCGTTAAATGCTTCCTCACAGGCTTTACGTCCCGCTTGATAATCTGGGCGAACATCCGAACGACCGATCCGAAGATCAAAAAGACTCGCGCCAACAACATTGGGAACATAGGTGATCCCCATGTCTCGTCCGATTTTATTTTCTTCTAAAAAATCCACGACGCCCGCATTTGCTGCCAACCCAAAAGCACTGCCGCCAGATAAGGTGACACCATGAACGAACTTCCGATTGTTTTCAGACTTTAGTGCATCTGTATCTCGTGTATTTGGCGAACCGCCACGAACAGAAACGCCCCCAGTTACCCCATCTTCGCACAGAATCACGGTACAGCCGGTCATCGCTTCCGTATCAGTATATTGTCCAATCCGAAAAAACTCTTGATATGCTTCCATCTGATTCCTCCACTTATTTTCTCTAGTGTAGCGTATTCTTAGGGGCAGCTCAATTCCAGTTCGTCTTTAAATAAAAAAAGCCATTTAAAAAATGACTTTTCATAACAGCTTTTATTACAAACGATTGATCACTTCGTCCACATTTTTGATCGTCACAGAGATCGTTCCATCTGGATTGTTGATAAATTCAATCAGCTCAGGGTTGCGGTATACGTCTAACGGTACGATCAATTCAATGCCATTGGAGAGCTTCAACTTTTGTTTGCCGTATTTTTTTTCTGTGATTTCGCGTACTTCTCTTAAAAGCGGGGCCTGATCTACATATCCTTTTTCCACCACTTCTTCTTGGAAGGCCATTTGTGCGGAAACATTGTCTTTGAATACTTTCTGTGCAACGACCTTTGCATCGATCTGGCCGCTTTCTTCTACAATATCGTAGACAGCTTCCTTTACAT